>CABUBS010000004.1 GCA_902489855.1 uncultured Collinsella sp. | reverse complement strand
CGCGGACCGGCTCGGCGAGGTCGAGTCGTATCTCCATTTGGACGAAAAGCGCACGCGCGTGACCGAGCTCGAGGCCAAAAGTGTTGCCCCTGGCTTTTGGGATGACGCCGACGCCGCCCGTGCCACCATGGAGGAGATCGCGCGTACCAAGGAAGATATCGCTGCCGTGGATACCGCGCGGGGCGAGCTTTCCGATGCCCGCGCCGCGCTGGAGCTTGCCGAGGAGATGGGGGATGACCCCGACGCCGCCGCCCTTCGCGAGGAGGCTGCAGCCACGGCTGAGCGCCTGGCCCGTGCCATCGATGAGCTTGAGCTTTCGAGCTGGTTTACCGGTGAGTTCGATCACGGCGATGCCATTGTGACCATCAAGCCCGGACAGGGTGGTCTGGAGGCCCAGGACTGGACTTTCATGCTCTTTAAGATGTACATGAAGTACTGCCAGCGTCGCGGCTGGAAGGTCACCATCAACGACTGTCCCGCAGCCGAGGTCATCGGCATCGACCGCGCGACCTTTACCGTCGAGGGCAAGGACGCATTTGGCATGCTGCGCGCCGAGGCCGGCGTCCACCGCTTGGTGCGCATCAGCCCCACCGACGACAAGAAGCGCCGCCAGACCACGTTTGCCGGCGTCGAGGTCATCCCCGTGCTACCCGATGATATCGACATCGAAATTAGTCCCGATGACATCCGCGTGGACGTGTACCACGCGAGCGGCCCTGGCGGTCAGGGCGTCAACACCACCGACTCCGCCGTGCGCGTGACGCATTTCCCCAGCGGCATTGTGGTCACCTGCCAAAACGAGCGCAGCCAGATCCAGAACAAGGCCGCGTGCATGCAGATCCTCAAGGCTCGCCTGTACGAGATTGAGCTCGAGAAGCGCGCCGAGGCGCTCGATGAGATCCGCGGACCCAAGACCACGATTGGTTTTGGCAACCAGATCCGCAGCTACGTGCTCTACCCGTACCAGATGGTCAAGGACTTACGCACGGGCGTGGAGACCAGCAATGTCGAGGCCGTCCTTGACGATGGCGACCTGGACCCGTTTGTTATTGGCTACCATCGCTGGGCTACCGGCAACGCCGATGCAGAAGGCTCGGAGGTCTAAAACATCGGGTGGCTTCAAGCCGATGCCAAGCCCAACGGTTGGACGGGTTTGTATCCAGAATAAACCCTGCGCAGGGGTGGTTTTTGTCCGGCGGATCGGTAGAATCGAATACAAGAAGAAGTTCAAAGCGCATCCGTTTGGGTGCGCTTTTTTGAGGGAGGCAGCATGGCATATCGTCTGGACATCAAGCGCATTCTTTCGATGAACTTCCTTCACGACCTGCCCCAGATCATGTTGGGGTGTGCCTTGGCCGCCATCGCGACCGACTTGTTTTTGATTCCCAACGGTCTTGCCGCCGGTGGCGTTACGGGCCTTGCCACCATTATCCAGGCGGTCGGCGCGGCGCGCGGCCTATCGCTTCCCGTTGGTATTCAGACGATCGTGATGAACGCCTTGCTGTTGTTGGTCGTTATGCGCGAGGGCGGCATGTTCTACGTGGTGCAGACCGCGACGGGCTTTGTGCTGCTGGGCTTCTTTACCGATCTGTTCGCCCCGTTTGTAGCACCTCTGGCGGATGCGGACCTGATGCTCCCTGCCATGTGGGGCGGCATTATTACGGGCATCGGTTACGGCATGGTGTTGCGCGCCGGCGCCAACACCGGCGGCTCGGACACGATTGGCCAAATCATCTCGCGTAACACCTCGCTGCCGGTGGGCTCGACCGTCATGGCGATCGATGTTGCCGTATGCGCGCTATCGGCTCCGGTCTTTTCAATCGAAAACGCACTGTATGCAGGCCTTTCGATGGTCATTAGCGGCTACGTGATCGATGCCGTGGTCGATGGTGGCAACAAACGCCGTATGGTACTCATCATCTCGGACAAGTTCCCTGATATCGCTGCCGATATCATGTATGGCCTGGGTCGTGGTTGTACCAAGTTTAAGGCGACTGGCATGTATTCGGGTGCCGAGAAGCCAGTGATTATGGTCATCGTGAGCCGTCGAGAGCTCAATACCCTCAAGACGATCGTGCGCGAGCGCGATCCTCATGCCATCGTGACGGTTGCCGACGTTACGGAAGCCTTCGGCGAGGGATTCAAGGACATTAGCGCGTAGGGTCGATCGCGTTCCATCCAAAAGACGTTCACATTGATAAACCGTTTCATCAGCGGTTCTGCCTGCTAAATTGTTCAAATAATGATAAAAACTCTGGTAAAGCCATCAGTTTCCAGCATAATGAATGACGTACGTGCATTGCGGCTGTGTTGGGATTACCTTCGGTGCCGTGCGCATTTTGTCTAATGAGGATGAAAGGAAGGCACAATGAGCGACGAAGAGCTCAAAAAGGTTGCCAACGAGGTAAGGAAGGGCATCGTCACCGGCGTGCACGCTGCCAAGTCCGGCCATCCGGGCGGTTCGCTCGGCGCTGCCGACATCATGACCTATCTGTACTTTGAGGAAATGAACGTCGACCCGGCCGATCCCCGCAAGGCCGATCGCGACCGTTTTGTGCTCTCCAAGGGCCATTGCGCTCCGGGCCTGTACGCCGTGCTCGCCGAGCGTGGGTTCTTCCCCAAGGAGGATCTCGAGACGCTGCGCCATATCGGCAGCCACCTGCAAGGTCATCCCAACATGAACGACACCCCGGGCGTCGATATGTCCACCGGCTCGCTCGGCCAGGGCATCTCCGCCGCCGTGGGCATGGCGGTTGCCGCCAAGCACTGGGGCGATACTTACCGCACGTACGCCCTGCTGGGTGATGGCGAGAGCGAGGAGGGCCAGGTCTGGGAGGCAGCCATGTTTGCCGGCAACCAGCAGCTCGATAACCTCTGCGTGATCGTCGACCACAACGGCCTGCAGATCGACGGCCCCGTCGAGGAGGTCAACGACCCCATGCCGCTCGCCGACAAGTTCCGCGCCTTTAAGTTCCACGTGGTGGAGCTTGCCGACGGCAACGATTTCGATCAGATCCGCGCCGCCTTTGCCGAGGCCCGCGCCACCAAGGGTCAGCCGACCGCCATCATCGCCGAGACCATGAAGGGCAAGGGCGTTTCCTTTATGGAGAACCAGGTTGGTTGGCACGGCAAGGCCCCCAACGATGAACAGTTTGAGCAGGCCATGGCAGAGCTCACGGCCGCCGGAGAGGAGCTCTAGGATGGCAGACGTCAAGAAAATCGCCACGCGCGTAAGCTACGGCGAGGCCCTCGTCGAGCTCGCCAACGAGCACGATGACTTTGTGGTCCTCGACGCCGACCTGGCTGCCGCCACGCAGACCGGCAAGTTCAAGGCAGCCTGCCCCGATCGTTTCTTCGATGTGGGCATTGCCGAGAGCAACCTGATGGGCGTCGCCGCCGGTATCGCGACCACCGGCCGCGTTGCCTTCGCGAGCACCTTTGCCATGTTTGCCGCCGGCCGCGCCTTTGAGCAGGTCCGTAACTCCATCGGCTACCCGCATCTCAACGTTAAGATTGGCGCCACGCACGCCGGTATCTCGGTGGGCGAGGACGGCGCCACACACCAGTGCTGCGAGGATATCGCCCTGATGCGCGTCATCCCTGGCATGACTGTGATCGTTCCTGCCGACGACGTCGAGGCCCGCGCCGTGACGCGCGCCGCCTACGAGTGCGACGGTCCGGTGTACATGCGCTTCGCTCGTTTGGCCTCGCCGGTTATCAACGACCCCGAGACCTACAAGTTCGAGTTGGGTAAGGGCATTGTCATGCGCGAGGGCGCCGATGTGACCATCATTGCCTGCGGCCTGATGGTCGGCGAGGCTCTCGAGGCCGCCGAGCAGCTCGCTGCCGAGGGCATCGACGCCGAGGTCATCAACATGCACACCATCAAGCCCATCGATGCCGACCTGATCGTCAAGAGCGCCACCAAGACCGGTCACGTCGTGACCGTCGAGGAGCACTCTGTGATCGGTGGCCTGGGCAGCGCCGTTGCCGACGTCCTGTGCGAGCAGTGCCCGACGTCGCTCAAGAAGATCGGCGTCAACGACACCTTCGGTGAGTCTGGCCCGGGTGCCGAGCTCTTGCACAAGTATGGCCTGGACGCCGCCAACATCGTGGCGACCACCAAGGAGTTCTTGGCGTAAGGCGGTCTGCTTTGGCCTTAACTTGAGAGCCGCTTCCGCATTGGGCAATGAACAAGCCGGGGCGCCTTCCATATGGAGGGCACTCCGGCTTTGTGTTTGGAGACGGCAGGGAAAGAAGCTAGAGAGGTTTTACGGTCGGGGCCAGGGCGCAGTTGCGCAACATTCAGCCCTAAACCCTAACAGCCAGAGGCGAATCGGAGAGGATTTCGCCCTGAAATGCGATGGTATGCATCCACTCGAAGGCTCGCTGATTCACGCATCCTTGGCGGCAACGGCCCTCCTTGACATCATCAGGCAACCTGATGGCGTTTGAACGTCCTTATCGCGAGAGCAATGCCCGTCGCGAAAAGCAGGAGGTAGAAAGCGGCGAGGAACACGGGCAGCTCGACCACGACAGGGCCTATGGCATACGAGACCATGCCGAAGAGGTTGAGGGGGTTCAGTGCGTCGTAGGGGAACAGGTAGATGACGCGGTTCGCGATGCTGCTCGTCATCGTCGGCACGAAGATCGGAATCAAGATGAGAGCGACGCCGACTGCGAGGATTCCCATGGGGCTGTCTATCTTGGCTGACAGTGCGAGCACTATCCCAAGGAGGGCGAGGGTTGCGAGATACCCGACGAGGCAGCATATGAGGGCGGCGGCTGACAGGCTTATGCCGTAGGTGCATGTGATGTTGTAGATCTGGATGGGTAGACCTGCGCCGTCGGCTCCGTAGAAGACGAGCGTTATTGCCAGGAAGACGAGTGTGAAGACCCAGTATATGGCGCTTGCCGCGATCATAGAGGCCGCCGCCTTCGCGCGCCCGAGCCTTGATTTGCCGAACTTGGTGGACAGCAGGATGGCGTCGGTTTTGGCCCGGTACTCCCCGTTGAACACCGATGCGCACGTTATCACGACTGCGAGCATCGCGAATATGAGGAACTGGGCGAGGTTGAGGAAGTCCTCCCATCCTCCTGCGTATCCGTACTCGATGGGCGTTTGCATGCCTTGCGCCCTCTCGCTCCAGAACGCCCTCTCATCGTCGTTGTACGAGAGGGCCCCGTTCGCGTCGAGCCCGGAGGCTATCTTCGAGCGGACTCGCCCGTAGAGGTCGACGGTGCCAGTCGTGTCGATAGCGGCTGCCGCGGACACGGGCATCTGGTAGCCTTGCATCCAAGGGCTTGTCAGCAGCGCCATGAGGGCGCCGTTCTTCGCGCTGAACTCCCAGTACTCGTTCGCCTTCTCCCCGTAGGGCTTCCTGTCCGTCCTGTACTCTTCCTTGACCTCGCCGTCCGGACCGACGAACTCCTTGAACTCGCGGAGCGCCTCGGTGGCCTCCTCGTCGGTGATGGGGCCTGCGAGCGCTTCCGTGTTTGCCTTTATCTGGGCGATGGCGGCAGTGCCTTCGAATTCGGTGCCCATCTCCTTGGGGTCGAGGGCGTACTGGGACGTTATGTTGAAGAAGGCTATGACCGCGACCAGCGCCAGGACGGCCGCTATGGAAACCTGCGAGACGCGCCTTGAGAGCATCTTCTTGAGCTCGTATCTGATGAGGCTACCCACGGCGCGCTCCTTTCCTGCGTGCGATTGCGTCCCGTCCCGCTTCCGCTTTCGTCCGCGAAACCGGCAGGCCCCCGGACTGCTCCTGGAAGAGGTAGAGGTAGACGTCCTCCAGCGTCGGCTCCACGGCGCGCGCGCTCGGATGCGGGCGCTGCTGCGCCACCACGCGAACAATGGCAGAGCCGTCCTGGGCGTAGTGGATGTTGCCCACCGTGAGCGATGCCGACATGGCGTCTGCCTCCCTCGGGGCGACAGTGCACTCCTAGACGCATCCCCTGATGTCCCCTGTGATCTCGTCGACCGTGCCCGTCGTGATGATGCCGCCAGCGCGCATCACGAGGATCTCGTCGGCGATGTACTCCACATCAGAGACGATGTGCGTGGAAAGGATGACGATCTTGTCTTGGGCGAGAGAGGATATGAGGTTGCGGAAGCGGACGCGCTCCTTGGGGTCGAGCCCTGCGGTGGGCTCGTCGAGCACGAGGACAGACGGGTCGTTGAGCACCGCCTGGGCGATGCCGAGCCGCTGCTTCATGCCGCCGGAGAAGGTCTTGACCTTCCGCTTTGCGGCCTCTGCGAGACCGACAACTCCCAGGAGTTCGCGCGTACGCACTTTCGCCTGCTGCGCGGTGAGCCCCTTGAGCGATGCCAGGTACATCATGAAATCGCAGGCCGTGAAGTCCGGGTAGTAGCCGAAGTCCTGGGGCAGGTACCCGAGGCGCGCCCGATAGCCGTCGCCAAGCTGGTCTATGGGGGTGCCCCCGAACAACACGCTTCCCGATGTCGGCCTCATGACGTCGCATATCATGCGCATGAGCGTGGTCTTGCCTGCGCCGTTGGCCCCGAGTAGGCCGTAGACGCCGGGCGTGAAGCTGAAGCTCACGCGGTCGACGGCGATATGGCTGCCGAACTGCTTGGTGAGCCTGTCAAGCCTGAGTTCCATGTTCGTTCCTTGTCCTTCGTTCGATGTTGCAGGCATGCAGGAGGAGAGCTAGAGTGCCGCCTTTGACGGGCGTGGCGAGAGGCCGCCTGAGACGCAGCGTATGAGCCTTGACGCCTCCAGGGCGGTGAGCGCCATGGAGGCCATGAGCGCCGTGACCCATACGGCGAGAGACGCGCCCTCGTACCAGAGGGGGAACGCCGTGCTCAGCAGCCAGAGCGCTGCGAGTACGGACATCGCAGGGGCGACGCTGGCGACGAGCGAGTTGCCCGGCAGACGGCGCGCCGCATAGAAGCAGGCGGCACACGAGCAGAAGAACGGCGTGCATGCGTACAGCAGTACGCGAAGCGCGTCGATCCCCGCGAGCGTTGGCACTGCCGCAACGGAGAGCGTAATCCAAAGCACGTCGGCAAGGCCGAAAAGCAAAAGCCTGCTCGCCAACACTTGCACGCAGCTGAACCGGCACGAGTACTCCATCTCGCAGACGCGGGTCTCGAAGCTCTTGAATACCGATGGTGCCGCTATGGCAACCGAGAGGGCCGATGCCGCCATGACGACGACGGGACTTCCCGAGCGCGGGCCGATCACGCCGACGAGAACGAGCATGCATGCCAGAAGCGCGATCTGGAGCATCCATGCCCAGGGACGCACGAACCGGACCTGGCTCGCGACGAACCGCCAGAGCGGGATGTAATCCGCCTCCCTCGCGCCTCCGCAGGCGCGAGCCGCCTCTGCTTCCACGAGCAGCAAGGTGCGCTTGCGCGCCGAGGCATCGGGGGATGCCGCGTCGGCGGCGTAGTAGCTCCTCAGCGCATCCTTTAGCTTCGAGTCATCCATTGCCTTCTCCCATCAGTTCCTTGAGCCTGCCGAGCGCGCGCCGCTCGATTCGATAGAGAGCGAACCTCGACTTCCCCGTCACGGCGGAGATATCGGACATAGGCAGGTCCTGGCCGTAGCGAAGCTCGATGACCTCGCGCTCCTCTTCCGTAAGGCGGGCGAGGGCACCCGCCATGGTCAGCCGTCCGTCCATGTCTGCATGCCGCACGTCAGGAATTGTCTGCACATCGTCCTCGTCCAAGGCACCAACCGGTCTCTGACCTCGGTAGAAGTCGGCACAGACATTGCGCGCGCAGGCGTAGAGATACGCAAGGGGCTTTCCATGCTCGGCGTATAGCGCATCGCTCCGCACGAGCCGAAGGAACACCTCCTGCGTCACGTCTTGGGCATCCTCTTTCGAGGGGAGCCTTCGCGCGCAGTAGCGGTATACCTTGTCGTAGTGCTCCTCTGCGAAGCGCCCTACCAAAGAGTCGTTCTCGCGGCCTGGCGCGTCCGCCCTGCCGTTGCTGCCGTATGGAAAGCTATGCATTCTCTTCCCTCACCTCCTATAGGGCATAACGTGGTTTGGCGCCGGGATGTGCGCGGAATTTTGATATTTACGTCCCATTTTGTATCCATGCGGCAGCCCTGTGAGTGGCGGGCATTTCACTGAATTCCAGCATGTCAGGGATGATGGCTGGGATATTAATGGGGTTAGGGTGCATCCAGAGCTTATTGCATCGGGCGGCTTGAGCGTTTTCGGAGAAGAGATTGGGCGGTTTATGCGAGAGTATTTAAGAGGTGGCACCGCTCATTAGAAAACCCTAACGTCAGACGAGTATCAGTCTGAGTGGTCTAGGTACAGAATTAAATTGATCTTAAAAGTCAATATTGACCTCAGAGGTCAATTGCAATATCCTTCTATCAAAGGAGGTGGCGATGGATATCGAATATGCAAGCAAGTCGCTGGAGAAGAGCCTTAAGGATCAGAGGGCGATAACGAGGAACTACGGCAAGATAGCCAAGAACCTCATTCATCGTCTTTCCGATCTGCGGGTTGCGAATGACCTTTCGCAGATTACCCATCTGCCGCCGCCGCGCAGGCACAAGCTGACCGGCAACTTTGAGGGCTGTTGGGGAATCGACCTCAGCAAGAACATGAGACTGGTCATCCGTCCCGTCGGGGAGTTTGACCCGGATGACCTTACGACGATCACCAGCGTCTGCATCGTGGATATTCAGGACTACCACTGAGCTAGGAGAGGAGAAGATAGCTATGAGTGATTTCATCGTCGCGCCCGGCGAGATCATCAAGGAATACCTTGATGCGCGTGGTTTGACCCAAAAGGAAGTTTCGAAGCGTACCGGCGTGAGCGAGCGCCACCTCTCCCAGCTTCTGAACGGGAAGACCAGGCTTACCGAGGACATGGCGCTGAAGCTTGAGAAGGTCATGCCCGACGTTCCCGCGAGTTTTTGGCTTAACTATGAGGTCAAGTATCAGGAGTACCTTGCCCGCGAACGCGAGGAGGCGCATCTGGAGGAGCTTGACCTTAAGGAGATCGCCAAGAGGTTTCATTTCAAGGAGGCTTTTGGACGTGTGGGCGGCATGTCCCTCGTTGAGCAGGCTATCGCGATGCTGAAGATACTCGGCATTACGGACTTTGACCGCTATGGGAATGCCGTTCCCGACGGAATCGAGTTCATGCAAGATGGTGGCGATTCCGAAGCCGTTGTGGTTTGGCTGGGGCTCTGCAAAGAAGAGATTGAGGAGCAGAACGACACTGAGAACTCTCCCGAATACTCCAAGAAGGATTTTGTCGATGCCATCTCCTATTTGAAGGACGTGGCCTCTAACACCGATTTCATGGCTTCGCTGAAGAGCTGCCGCATGCTGCTCAACTCGGTTGGCGTTTACTTGGTTTATAGGCCGGCTATCGCCAACGCCAAGGTACGAGGCGCCCTAACGTATTATCTCGGGCATCCGACTATTTACATCAGCGGACGCTACAAGACCCATGGCGATGCATGGTTTGCGATTGCTCATGAGATTGGGCATCTCCTCGACGGGCTTGGACAGAAGGGTACAGACATTTCTATTGATGACCCAAAGTTCAAGAGTTCTGACGAGGACGACGCGCGTGCCAATGTGTATGCGAGAAAGTTTTTTGTAGACGAGGACAGCTATCAGTCGTTCGCATCTACTGGAGATTTTTCCAGCGCCGCCGTAAAGAGCTTTGCCGCTTCTCAGGGAACGCCTCCGGGGATCGTCGTCGCCTTCCTGCAGCATGACGGCTTTGTGCCATTTGCTGAACTGAACGATTTGAAGGATCGCTTTAACTAGGGGGCGGAGCCGTGTACGTAATCGCCATCAAAAATCGGCAAAGCGAGTTCGCAGCGATGAAGATTCTTCAGGAAAAGAGCCTGTTACGCGACGACATGATTCCCCTTGTAGAGGTCATTCAAGAGAAGTTTACCTACGACAATAAGATTGACCCGTTTACAGGCGAAACCGTTCGCGAGGAGAAAGTCTGCAAGGGCGGGAAAATAATCCACCGAGCAGTAAAGGACTTGTCCTCTCCGCATGACGTTACGCTTGAGAAGATTGCCCGATTATTCCCCAATCGCCCTGTATTGGTCGACTACTTCAGGTGCGATCTCAGTAGATACCGTTATAAGCCTGACAAGATTCCCCTCGTCATTCAACTCAACAGAGACCTCGGGCTATACAAGACCAAGGTCCTCGGAATTGCTGCGTACCCAAACTTGATTCCCATCATCACTGTTAAGCGTGGCATTGACGCGCTGAAACCCGATGAGGTTTTGGCGCTTGCGGGTCAATTGAGGGTGGATAATCCGGCACAGCGAATTGCGATTCGCATCGACGACCTTGAGGGCTATGAAAGTGCGGTCAAACAAGTTCTGCGGGCGGACGATTTCCTTCTGTATGATTTCAACGAGCAGCCGATTCGCTCGAAGCCAATAGAGTGTATGCAGCTTCGGCGCCTTAATCTTCCCGCCCATCTTATCGCGCTTTGCTCTCCAAGGGCGAGAAACTCCACTGGCAAGGATTTCCCCAACGGAGACTATGCCAACATCATCAACAATAGCCACCTCGACACCTTTGCAAACTATGGTTTCCAAGGTGTCGGCGATTACGGCGGACTCCGCGACAACCTTCCATACGGAGGAACGAACAAGGGGCGAGCCCTTGCCGTTCTCTATGATGGCTCGAGGAACGAATTCAAAACCTTCGTGAACGACGACTATGATCGCGGGCCAAACGGCTACCAGGACATCATCCCAGCCATCTTGGCCGACGCCACGCTTAACCCCAAAGGGAACTGCCTTGCCCTTGGCATTGTTGCTGAAAAATACGCTCGAGGCACGCAAAGCACCTTTGCCGAGTGGATTAAGTACACGCTTATCCGCTATATACAGCAGCTAACAGAATCTTCGAGGGTGTTTCAGTAAACAATCCCCGGCTCTAACCTGTTGCGGTAGAACCACTCATAATCGATACCCAAGATTCGCGGCTTTACTTTGCAGAAGTGCTCCCAGTAGGCACCGTAGCGTTGCTTGAGATAGGCCTTAAACAGCCGATTGATTTTGGCTTGGCTGTTCTCGGCAAGACACTCTTGAATGATGGCGGGCTTTGACGTGCCCCCGCCGTCGATGCCGAAGGTCTCGCAGAGGGCGCGCTTGGGCATGACCGCGAGCTGCTTTTCGGAGTCCAGGTTGGTGCTTTTGATGGCTTTGCGCTGTGCCTTGAAGTGATAGGAGCCGTCCCTTGCGTCCTGGCTGTAGGAGTAAATCCCACAGGCCTCGGGGACGTAGCTTGGCAGTTCTTGCCAACGCTTGTCGGACGTCACGACGTAGACGGTCTCGAACACGTCGAAGTAGTCGCTCAACTGGCCCTCGAGACGATCGAACGTGTCGAGGTCGGTCTTGATCTCGTAGGCGGCGCTGTGGCCGTTGACCTTACACATGTCCACGCGGCTGTTGCCGATGGGAAGCTCGAAGATGGAGATGTTCGCGGGGCTCAGCGGAAAGAGGACCCTATCGATGAAATTGGCCTTGATGGTGGCTTCGTTCGGGTAATAACCCATCACCAAGTCGTTGATGGTCCTTCGGGCCGCGTATTTGGAGTCGAGCGCGGGGGCGAAGTCGCCGAGGACGTCTTGGATGATGGAGATGAGCTTGGATTCGGAGAGAACAGTCGAGTATGAATCGTAGAGCCGCTTTGCAGTCTCCCTCAACTCTATGTCATCAAGTAGCATGGTCTCCATCGTTACCTCCGATGGGAATTTTACCATGATGGCCCAAAAACGCTTCTTAAGTTCGGTGTGTGTAACCCAGTGGGACGTATTTCTTCGGGCACTGCCGCCTTGCGGCTCCGATGCGCGGTTGACTTTTTGACGCCCGCCTAGGCTGCTCTTGATGAGTAACCAGGCGGGCATCTTGTTGTGCTTGCCGTACGAGCGGAAAGGCGGTTCTCGTGAAGGAGGGATCGAATGGCGGGCAAGCGGACGAGGCGCAGCAGCAAGAGGCGGGCTCGGAAGACGCGCAGGAGCAAGGGGAAGTGACGGCCCTGGGCGGAGCCGGCGACGACTACCAGGCGATGCTTGCGAAGCGGGACGAGCGGATCGCGGAGTTTGAGGCACAGGTGGCCGATGCCTCCGCTTCCAAGGAGGCTGCCGAGGCGCTTCGCGGTGAGATCGAGGCGGTGAAGACCGCCGCTACGGACGAGCGCGTGGAGTACGAGCTGCGCCTCGTGGGCGCTCGCAGCGTAACGGCGGCCAAGGCTCTGCTCGCGGATCACGGCGGCGACGTGGTGGCGCTCAAGGTGTCGCGCCATGTGGGCGACGGCGTGTAGAGCGGGCCAACGCAGGCGGCCCGCGCCGTGCTGGCGGAGCTTAGCGGCGCGGGGATCGCATTCTGCGGGGTGGCGTGATGCCGGGGCGGCGCCGATGCGGCGGTCGCTTCTGCCGGACGCGATGAGCGTGCGGGTGCCGTTGGAGGACGGGTTCATACGGCTCGGCGCGGGTCGTAAGGCGCGTGCGTCCCATGTAATGGGGGAAACCGCAGCCAGCGATGCTTGGTGTGTGGCGGATATGCGAGGGGGTGGCAGGCGGAAAGGGAGCTTATTCACTTTCCCAAACCGCTCTGGTCATTTGAACGAGGCGCGATCTCTTTGAGCTTCTTGGGAGTCGGGGGCGCAGGTTCAGTGCGACAGAGCTGATATGTGCTCACGTTCCGCGCAAAGTTGCCGGATTGTCGATATGAGGAGAATGCCAGACGGGCTTATCGAGGAAACCGGCCTGCTATACGTCGGCGTCACTCGCGCTCGAAAGGCGGTATATGCCTCCGCCTCGATGCAACGCAGGACAAAGTTGGGGGACTATCAGGCCACCTGTCCCTCTTGTCTAATGCCTATTCCGGGTATTGCGCCTGTGAGCTGGGCGGTGATGGATACGGAGAGCTGACTTCTGGTGCTACGAGACGTGTCCGCTATGGCCGTATGGCCGTGAGAGCCGATCGGCCGCCCTGTCTATGACCTCGCTGAGCATGGCCAGACCGTTCTTCAGCTCGCTCTGCTTGGAGAAGTAGTCCCTGTGCGCCATGAATCGTCTGCGCAGGGCTCGGAGCTGCCCGGCGCAGACGATTCATGGCCGTTCCCTTGTTGTCGCGATGCCGGAATCTCCCATATCGGCTCCACAAGATAAGAAAAATGCGGCTGAAGGTACAGGTACCCGCAGCCGCTAAAAGCCCTAGGGCTTTTCACAATGATTGAAGTATGCCCGATTGAGGCGAACGGGGGAAGCGCTTGGAAAGCGCGGACCATCCATCAGAGGTGTTCGGATGAAGTCGATAATCAAGGCGGCCGACGGGAATCCAAGGTGCGCCATGCTTCTTATGTGCAGCAAAGCTAATGCTGCTAAAATACAAAGCGCTCATGTAGTTTAAACGCACGACGATAAGGAGCACCAGTGGGTAACCACTTCCGTACCTCCGGTGCGGGCGATGACGCCCCCAAGACGCAGCCAGGCGTCCAGGGCAGTCGTTTCGCCACTCCGGATTCAGAGGGCCAGCCTGTTGCTCAGGCCCCCGTTCAGCCGGCAGATCAGGCACAGCCGGCATCCGATCCCTTTGCCTACAATCCCACCAGCGATGTCGCGCTTTCCGGCACGGCGGGTTTTGAGCCCGTTCAGGCCGTGACCGCTCGCGTGGAGCAGCCTCAGGCTGGTGCCGCCGCGTCGCAGCCTACCATGGCCGGCATCCCCGACCCCATGACTCCTGCGACACCGGCTCCTCAGCCTGCGCAATCTGGTCTTTTTGCCGCTATTCCCGACCCCACGCAGCCTGCTGCCCCGGTGGTCGAGAGCGATCAGGCCGCCGAGGTCGCAAGCCTCGATAACGCGCTCAACAACCCCGATTTTACGTCGGTGTTTGCGCCCATCGATCCGCAGGCCAGCCGCAAGAAGATGGCCAAGCAGGCCGGTGTCGAGCCCGTCATCCTTATGGAGCATGTCACCAAGATCTATCCGGCACAGCCCAACAAGCCTGCACTCGACGACATCAACATCGAGATCTATCCGGGCGAGTTCGTCTTCCTGGTCGGTCACTCCGGCTCGGGTAAGACCACGCTGCTGTCGACGCTCAACCGTGACGTCAAGCCGACGAGCGGCCGCATCCTGGTTGCCGGTCAGGACCTCATGAAGATCAAGAACCGCAAGGTTCCGTTCCTGCGCCGTCAGATTGGCGCCGTGTTCCAGGACTTTAAGCTTCTGCCGCAAAAGACCGCCTACGAAAACGTGGCGTTTGCCCTGCAGTGCATCGGCAAGCCCAAGGGCGTCATTCGCAGCCAGGTGCCCGAGGTCCTGCGTCTGGTCGGTCTGGCCGATCAGATGGACTCTTTGCCCGACCAGCTTTCCGGTGGCGAGCAGCAGCGCGTTGCCGTCGCCCGCGCTATGGTCAACCGCCCGCCGCTGTTGATCTGCGACGAGCCGACGGGCAATCTCGACCCGGCGATTTCGCTGGGCATCATGAAGCTGCTCGAGCGCATTAACCGCACCGGCACGACCGTGATCGTGGCTACGCACGACCGCGAGATGGTCGATAGCATGCACCGTCGCGTGATCGCCCTCGAGGGCGGCCACGTTATCCGCGACCAGGAGAGGGGAGGTTACGGCAACTATGGCACCAACTAACGTGGGCTACTCCTTCAAGGAGGCAATCAGCCACTTCTTCCGTAACTGGACCACCTCGCTCGGCGCCGTCATCACGATTTTCCTTTCGCTGTTTATCATCGGCCTCTTCATCATGGGCTCCGCGATGCTGAACTCCGTGATCGGCACCGTCGAGGATCAGGTTGTCATCAACGCGTTCATCAGCGATGACGCCGATCAGGCCGATGTTCAGGCTTTTGAGGCCGAGCTCAAGACGTGGAGTAACGTCAAGTCCGTGACCTACAAGGACAAGGACGACGCGCTGGCCGAGTATACGAGCAAGATGTCGGGCAACGCCGACGCCACCATGAGCGCGCTCGATGGCCAGAACCCGCTGCCGGCTTCGTTTGCAATTGAGATGGACGATCCGTCCAAGGTCGAGAGCACGGCAGAGAAGCTCAAGAAGGACGCCGATTTCCAGAAGATCGCAGATGATGGCGACGTCAACGCGAGCGTGCTGTACGGCCAAGAGGAAGTGAGCCGCCTGTTCCAGGTGACCAACTACATCCGCATTGCTGCCGTGGTACTCGTCGGCCTGCTGACCTTTATCGCATTCATCTTCATCAACAACACGATTCGCCTGTCCATCACGGCGCGTCGTCGTGAGATTGCGATTATGCGTCTGGTCGGCGCCAGCAACGGCTTCATTCGCGGCCCGTTTATCACCGAGGGCGTGCTGCAGGCCATTTTGGGCTCGCTGCTTTCCATCGGCGTGCTGGAGCTGCTGCGCAACCTGATGATTCCGCGTCTGCAGGAGAGCATCGGATGGATGTCGTTTGCCCTGCCGATGCAGTACTACCTGGTGACCTATGCTGCGCTGATCCTGGTCGGCGTGATTATCGGTCTCTTTGGTTCTGCCATCGCCATGCGCCGCTACCTGCGCGTGTAGGCATGCCTGGAATTCATCCCTTCCAACGGGTCGTCTCTCTTGGGGCGGCCCGTTTTTTGATGCCTATGCGACGGCAGGATCGCGAATCATTTGGGTAGACTCTTTGGAGTCCGCAATCGATAGTAAGGAGGCGCCATGGGGCGCAACAACAAGCATAAGCGCGGTGCCCGCAACAAGCGTGGACCGGTGCGCAGCGAGCGCCGCCCGAGTCTGACCGGACGCGTGCAGCTCCATGAGCACAGCGCCTATGTCATAACTGAGAACGGCGACTATAAAGTCATGGGTCGCGGCAAGCGTGAGATCATGGACGGCGATACCGTTGCCGTGAGCATTAAGAATAGCCCGCATGGCGAGCGTCGCGCCGTGATCGAGGGCGTAGTTGAGCGCGCAGCCATAAGCGTGGTGGGTACGTACCAGACCGCCGGTCCGCTCGGTGTGATCGAGCCGCTCGATTCGCGCTTGAAGGCCGACTTCTTCATTTTGCCCGAGGATACCTCGGCGGATCGTCTGGGTGTCCACCCGGGTGATGCCGTTGTCGCGCGCATTTTGACCTACCCGACGCGCCTGGAATCGGGCACCGTGACGATCGAACGCCGCATTGGCGGAGATGACGCGCCCGATTTGGGCGTTCAATATGTGATGGCGCGTTACGGCTATACCGATAGCTATCCCGAGACCGCGCTAGACGAAGCCGAGGGGCTTTCGCTCGATGTGTCCGCGGCGCTTAAGGACCCGCTCCGCCGCGATCTGCGCGACCGCTTTGTCATCACGATCGACCCGGTCGACGCGCGCGACTTTGACGATGCCATTTCGCTGGAGCGCACGCCCGAGGGTGGCTACAAGCTGGGTGTGCATATCGCCGACGTTTCACACTATGTGGCTTGGGACGGGCATATCGATCTTGAGGCTCGCCATCGTACGACATCGGTGTATCTGGCCGATCGCGTGCTTCCCATGCTGCCCGAACGCCTGTCCTGTGACCTGTGCTCGCTTCGCCCTGACGAGGACCGTCTTGCGTTTACCGTCGATATCGAGCTCGATGCGCATGGTCGCGTGCGGCATTACGATCCGTACCCCAGCGTGATTCGCTCGCGTGTGCGTATGGACTATGACGGCGCCGAGGCTCTGCTGGTGCGTGCCGGCGCGGTTGAGTATTCGGTGCTGGAGGGTGCGGCCGAGGATGTTGCGGCTGCTGAGACCTCGCGCGAGGAAGCGCTTGAGCGCGGTCTTGCGTGCGAGGAGACCGCCCGCGGCTACAACATCGACCTCGGCGATTTCCTTGTCGCCGCTAACGAACTCGCCGAACTTCGCCGTCGCATTCGTCGCGCCCGCGGCTCAGTCGATTTTGACACGGCCGAGATTCGCGCTCTATTGGATGAGGACGGAGTGCCCGTGCAGATTGTGGCGCGTGAGCGTTCGTGTGCCACGTCGCTTATCGAGGAAGCCATGCTGCTCGCCAACGAGTGCGTTGCAGAGTGGCTGGCGGACCGTGATATCGAGGCCTGCTATCGCGTGCATGAGGATCCGAGCCCCGATAGCCTGCACGGTGCCGCCGTTGCGCTGGCGCAGCTAGGCATCATCGACGATCGCCGTGCTGCCGGTATTGCCCTGGGGAGTCCCGATGAGCTGCAGGCTGCAGTCGATGCTGCCGCCGGTACGGCCAACGCACCGCTTGTTAACACGCTGCTTCTGCGCAGCATGCAGCGCGCGCTGTACAAGCCGCGCAACGAGGGCCACTTTGCGCTCGCCGCGCCGTGCTACTGTCACTTTACGAGTCCCATCCGTCGCTACCCCGATCTGGTGGTGCACCGCGCGCTCAAACTGCAGTTGGCCTATGAGCAGCTCGGCGGCAAGGACGCCTTGGTCCGTACGCCGCGGCTGATCGGCAAGGGGCGCGAGTCGCTGCCGCGCATTCTGCCGCAGATCTGCCGCGCATGTAGCGATGCCGAGCGCGCGGCAGATGCCGCCAGCCATGCGACGCAAAAGATCAAGATTGCCCAGTACTATGAGGACCGTCTGGGCGAGCGCTATGCCGGAACCGTCTCGTGGGTTAGCAGCATGGGCCTTTTTGTGCGCTTGGATCTAACGCAGGTCGAAGGCTTGGTTTCGATCAAGAGCCTGGGCAACGAGTGGTTCGAGTTCGACGAGGACGCGCTAACGCTCACAGGTGCCGACACGGGCGCCCGTTACGAGCTGGGGCAGCGCGTGATCATCGAGGTCTCGCGCGTCAATACCACGCGTGGGCACTTGGACTTTAAGCTTATCCATTAGCCAAATCCCGACTCATGGTGGGGGAGCGGAGGGCGGCCTTTCGGGACCGCCCTCCGCATTTGAATCGTGGCTACCTTGCCGTCTGCTCGGCCGCCCGCTTACCTGCTATTTGAGAGGTAAAACCTACCAAAATAAACCTGTCCCTTTTGGCAGGTTTACAAGAAAGCGGGGATGAGATGGCGACGGTGTACGGTTATGCGCGGGTGAGTTCGCGCGATCAGAATCTGAATCGGCAGCTGGATGCGCTGGGCGCCTATGGCGTGGGCTCAGCGAATATTTATGCCGACCATGCGAGCGGCAAGGACTTCGATCGACCGCGTTATCGCGAGCTGCTGCACGTCCTGGGAGACGGGGACGTGCTGGTGGTGCTTTCTATCGACCGACTTGGTCGTAATTACTCCGAGATTCTTGAGGAATGGCGACGCATTACCAAGGAGCTCGGGGTTGCCATTGTGGTGTTGGACATGCCATTGCTTGACACGCGCGCTAGGGCCAGCGGCGCGCCAGATGTGACCAACGTCCTGATTGCCGATATTGTGCTGCAACTGCTGAGCTACGTGGCGCAGGTGGAGCGCGAGAATATCCATCGGCGCCAAGCGGAGGGAATTGCAGCGGCGCGGGCGCGAGGGGTCCGTTTCGGTCGACCTCGCAAGCCGTGCCCTCCTCAGTTTGAGCTGGTGCGCGATAGCTATGAGGCGGGCGATATTACCCGCAGCCAGGCAGCAAAGTGCCTGGGCGTGTGCGTGGGGACGTTCGATCGCTGGATGCGCGAGGCGGGGTAGGGGTTTGCGTCGCTTTGTCGCTTCCTGTTGCGATTCAAATTTTGATACGGTGACGATGTCATTTGGGGCTGCACTCGCTCATATTTAAAAAGACGGAGGTTGGCCTTTGGCGCACATGAAGAAAATAATCGGGTGGACCGCGATCGCTCTGTTCGCCGCAACGCTGGCGGGCATCTGGGTGCTGACGGAGCAAAACGCAGTGCAGACGTCGTTGCTGAGCGAGTCCACCGCGCGCGTGGTGGAGGGTCAGGCTGCGAGCGTTCAGGCTACCGGCATCACGGGTGAAATTCAGGCGGGGGACGGCATGACTGAGAGTACCAATCCGGCTGCCTCGACGGTCCAGCCTGGTCGACTTGCTTCCATTCGCATGTGGGTAGGCGCAAACGTCCGTCGCGTCGCCCATACCGTAGAGTTTTTCTTCGTCGGATTGTTCGCCTCGGTGATCGTGGTCTGCTTTTCCAGGCGTCCATGGAGTGTGTGTTCCCGTTGCGTGCCTGTGTTTCTCTTTTGCGCTGCCTGCTCCGTTGGCGACCAGGTGCATAAGATCTTTGTTCCCGGCAGGCATTTCGACGTTATCGATTTAGGATTCGATGCTGCGGGCTATGTCACCGCCATGCTGTTGGTATTGCTGGCAGCGGCGTTGGTGCGCCATGTGACTCGGCCGATCGGCGCCCATGCGAGGCGCTAGCCTTAAGACGAGACATCGCGACTGCCTATGCTTCGACATTGACTACAATAACGGCTGCAATCGCGAGTGGTCGTCGATGTGCAGTTTTCCAGACACCTGTTTTCTCTAAGAAAGGAAATCCCATGGCGGTATTGTTTGTTGAATATCCCAAGTGCTCGACCTGTAAGAAGGCCAAGGCATGGCTGGACGAACATGGGGTAGAGTATATCGATCGCGATCGCTGCCAGCAATACCCCACGGCTGATGAGCTTGCGACCTGGATTGCTCGTTCGGGGCTGCCGGTGCGGCGCTTCTTTAATTCGTCGGGCATGAAATATCGAGAGCTGGGCCTGAAGGCGCGTCTGGATGCGGGCATGACGGATCAGGAGTGCTACGAGCTGCTGGCGACCGACGGCATGCTGGTCAAGCGTCCGCTGCTGGTGGGCGACGACTTTGCGATTCCTGGGTTTAAGGAAGCGACCTGGACCGAGGTGCTGCTGTAGTGGCTGCGGAAAGTGCGTCCCGTTTTGGGCGTTGATTGTGAGATGCGGTTTCCGCTTGGGGGCTCTAGGGGAAAGCATGTCCCAGTTTGAGCGTGAATTCTGGGACACGCTTTCCGGTTGAGGACTCTGCGGGAAACTATGTCCCGGAATGGGCGCTCAGAGTGGGATGCATTTTCCACTGGCGGGCCCGCCCCGGTTAGTCCTCCAGCTGTGCCCACTCGTGCGGCTCGTAGACCTTTACGTGCTTGTTGGGCGTACCGCTCCAGTACTCCTCGTCCATAAAGGGCAGATATGCCTGAACGCCGGGGCAGATAAAGGGAATGCGTTGCTGCTGCAGCCGCTCGCGCTGGCGTTGCTCCAGGTGCGTCTCGGATATGACGGTCGGCATGCCGGATAGTTCGACCAAGCTTGCCTGGATGCGCTTGAGGTCGGGGAGCCCTGCGTGCCATGACGTCCGCATGATCAAAAACGAGGCGCGGCGGTATTTTGCCTGCATCACGGTGATGGCGGGGCGCAGCGTGGGGTGGATTTTGCCCCGGTCGGGCCATAGGTCGGCCGTTATCTCGAGTCCTAGGGTTTCCCACAGGTAATCCAGCTCTTCGTTCATGGCGCCTCGATATCCGCATTAGAATAGATAGCCTGATTGTGTCCTCAGATGCAGCAACTTCGCTGAGATAATCTGCCAACGGTAGATATGGGGCGCTTGCGGCCTTTCGTCTTCGTGCGCGATCGAGGGCTTCACAGGTCCTTCACGGGTTGGGCCAATTTAGGCCAATTTGGCTGAATTTCAAAAAAGTCAAAATTGGGGCTTGCGTCACGGCGGGACTTCCCGTATATTTCTTTCTTGCGCAAAGGCACAGCCGAGCGCAGCGATGCAGTCATTGGGATGTCGTCTAATGGCAGGACAGCGGATTCTGGTTCCGTCAATGGGGGTTCGACTCCCTCCATCCCAGCCATTGCATTTGCTACATATGGCCCGTTCGTCTAGCGGTTTAGGACGCCGCCCTCTCAAGGCGGAGATCACCAGTTCGAATCTGGTACGGGCTACCACAAAATGAACGCCCGGGCCTCGTAAGAGACCCGGGTTTTGTGTATTGACCGCAAGCGGCGTTTGCCGCGTTTCGTCCCGCTCGAGGAGTAGCCATGGACCTGCCCATCAGCTTGCAAGACATTACGTATGCCGAGAACTATCTGGCGCAGGGTGACCTGGCCACGGCGACGCCGCTGCTGGAGCGTCTGGTGGAGCTCGCCGAGGAGTATATTGACGCCGAGTGCAAGACGGAGGAGAAGCGCCAGTACTTTAGCTTCGATAGCAAGTTTGAGCGTTTGGCCTATCGCCGCGTGGAGAAGGATCCGCGCGAGCTCGTGCAGGTCGAGGTACCGTTTGACCGCCTGTACTCCGACATGGCGTTTGCCTATATTCGCCAGCAGGATTATGTGAGCGCTCGTAATGCCCTGATGCAGGCTGTGCGTTGGGACCCCATGAACTGCAACTATCGCTTGGATTTGGCCGAGCTGTTCCGCGCGCTCGAGGACAAGCAGGAGTGGGCATCGCTCTCGTTCTCGGTGCTGGAGCGTGCGAGCGACGGTAAGTGCGCTGCTCGCGCCTACGCCAATCTGGGCCAGTACTTCTTGGAGCCCGAGACCGAGAACGTTTCGGCTGCCGTGGGCTGCGCGCGTCTGGCGCTGCGCCTGGCGCCCAACGATGTGCATACGACGCGCCTGCTCAACAAGATCCATACCACCTATCCGGATGCCGCCGATGAGAGCGACGAGCACGTGATGGGTGAACTGGCCCTGCAAGGCGTTCCGACCTCGCCTTCGGCCGAGATCGCCATCTGCCTGATTATGTGCGCGACCGATGCCGCAAGCGACGGCGACAAGCAGGAGGCGACGCGCCTGACGGTGCGTGCTCGCGACTTGGTGGGCGAGGAGGCCTGCGCGGCGATTATTAAACTGGTGCGCGAGAGCGATGCCGAGCTCAATGCCGAGCGCAAGGCAAAGCGCGAGGCTGCGGGCAAGGGTTCCGATGGCGCCAAGGAGGCCGGCGATGCCCAGTAAGCGCGAGCGCAAACTCATTTCCAAGAATCGCTCGGCACATCACGAGTACTTTATCGACGAGACGTTTGAGTGCGGCATTGAACTGAGCGGCACCGAGGTCAAGTCGATTCGCGAGCGCGCCTGTCAGATCACTGACACTTTTGCGCTGATTCGTGGCGGTGAGTGCTGGCTCGTGGGCTTGCATATCCACCCCTATAGCCACGGTGGCGTGTGGAATCGCGATCCCGACCGCCGTCGTCGTCTGCTGCTGCACCGCAAGGAGATCGATTTTCTCGACGGCAAGCTGCGCAACCGCGGTTATGCCCTGGTGCCGCTGGAGCTTTACTTTAATACCGACGGTCGCGTAAAGCTGCTGCTTGGTCTGGGCCGCGGTAAGAAGCTCTACGACAAGCGCGAGGATATGGCCAAGCGCGATGTCCAGCGAGAGATCGACCGCGCGCTCAAGGAGCGCAATCGCTGACCACCCTTCATAAGTTGCGGTGGAATACGGACTGTTTTGCCTGATTGAGGGACTATTCAGTCCCTATTTCACCGCAACTGCGGGCGTCTCATCTTTCTTACTGTTCTGACACATATGTCCCAAAGGCGGCATCCGTTAGGGGTGCCGCCTATTTTGTGGGTACATACATCCATGAGGTTCCAACCCGAGTTAGGGGAGTGATCGTTATGGACAAAACTGCGTTCTTTACCATGCCGAGCGGTCTGTATGTGGTGAGCGCCTCGGCAGACGGGCTGCGCGCCGGCTGCGTTATCAACACGGCGGTGCAGGTGACGTCCATGCCGCCGCGCATCTCGGTTGCCGTGAACAAGGACAACGTCACCTCGGGCGTCATCGCATCGGCCAAGGCGTTTGCGCTGACCGTGATCGATCAGACGGCCGACATGCTCTACATCGGTAACTTTGGATTCCGCACCAGCAGCGATTACGACAAGTTTGCCAAGTACGAGACCCGCGAGACGGTTCTGGGCATGCCCTGTGTGCCCGAGCATGCGGCGGCGCTGTTTAGTTGCCGCTTGATTGACACCGTGGACGTGGGTACGCACCTGCTGTTTATCGGCGAGGTCGAGGATGCCGAGCGCCTGAGCGGCGAGACGCCGCTCACCTACGATTACTACCACAAGGTCCTAAAGGGGAAGACGCCGCCCAAGGCATCTTCGTATCAGGGATAGAAATGCTCTAAAAGCACTTGCATTATATTATTGAGAACCTATACTAATAAGCGAAGTACATCACCAGTCACGTTCGAGAGGAGAACATCATGGCTGAGGAGAAGAAGACCTATAAGTTCGTGTGCACCGTTTGCGGTTACGAGGTCGAGGTCGACACGCCCGAGCTGCCCGAGGACTACGTGTGCCCGGTGTGCGGCGTCGGTCCCGATCAGTTTGAGCTCGTCGAGGAGTAGCTCGCAAGTACACGGCGAAAGCCGAACATTGCTCTGTCCAAGGGCCCCGGTCGTATGTTTCGGCCGGGGCCCTTTTGTATTGGTTGGTGCAAGGGGATCGTATTTGTCCGATTGTCTCGATCTGTAACAGAAAGGGGCGGAAATTGGCTCCATCTGTTACAGATTGAGACGTTTGGCTGGGCGGGCATGCGGTCTCGTCACATCCCGGTCAATAGCACGGCATCGAGTGCCGTTACAACGACTCCAATCCCTATGAGCAGCGCGTTGAGCGGGCGCGAGTTGGCGTATTTGCCCATTACGCGGCGCGAGCTGGTGAGTCGTATAAGTACGAAGACCGTGATCGGCAGCTGGAGCGACAGCAATGCCTGGCTCCAGATGAGACCCTCAAAAGGATTCGAAACAACCAGACAGGCCGCAACCGCGCCGGCAAAGCAGAGCGCCACGCCAATCGATGAGTGCCGGTCGTGGATGTCGTATTCCTCGTCGAACATGCCGGCCGTAATGGTGCCGGCCGCCATGCCTGCCGTCACGCTGCTCGAGAGGCCCGCGAACAGCAGCGCTACGGCAAAGATGATCGAGCTTGCCGGGCCCAGGATGGGGGAGAGCGTGGCGGCTGCGACGGCGAGGTCGTCTACGACGATGCCATGGGCAAAGAAGGTCGTCGCGGCGAGGATGACCATCGCCGAGTTGATTGCCCAGCCCACGCCCATCGAAAAGAGCGTGTCGAAGAGCTCGTAGCGCAGACGTTCCTCGATAACTTGCTCGCCTTGGCCTTCGAAGTGCATGGATTGGATGACCTCGGAGTGCAGGAAGAGGTTGTGGGGCATAACGACCGCGCCCAGGATGCTGACGACGATGGCGGCTGAGCCGGTGGGTATGCCGGGCGTGATCCAACTTGTGGCGGCTTGCGGCCAGTCGACCTTGACCAGCGCGAGCTCGGCCAAAAACGACAGGCCCACTATGCCGACGAAGGCGATAATCCAGCGCTCGGCACGTTTGTAGGAGCTCGTCATGAGCATCGCCATCGATGCCGCCGCCACGATGACACAGCCGGCGCGCACGGGTAGCCCAAAGAGCATCTGGAGTGCGATCGCGCCGCCCAGGACCTCGGCCATGGCGGTGGCGACGGTTGCGAGGTATGCACTGGCGAGCACGGCGCGTCCGACGATGCGGGGGAGATAGCGGGTCGTGGCCTCGGCAAGGCAGACGCCCGTGGCGATGCCCAGGTGCGCCGCGTTGTGCTGCAAGACGATCAGCATGATCGTGGACAGGGTGACCACCCACAGTAGCGCGTAGCCAAACTGCGAGCCCGCGGCCATGTTGGAGGCCCAGTTTCCTGGATCGATAAAGCCGACGGTGACGAGCAGCCCGGGGCCGATGTGCCGGGCGATGTCCAGACCGCCATGGCCTCCGGTGCGGTGCGAGCCAAAGTGTTGTTTGAGATGGTTGAGCATGGTCGGCTCCTGCGTGCGGGCGGTGCGGCGTCGCACCGGGGTCGTACGGCGCCGCGCGCATGGTTCGAGATGGGGGCTACTTGTGCGCCTTGCCCTGATTGGCAACGGCGTCGATCTTGGCGGCGATGGTCGCCGGGTCACCGATGTAGCGCTTATCGAGAACGTTGAAATCGGTGTCGAAGGTATAGACGAGCGGTACGCCGGTGGGGATGTTGACCTTGAGGATTTCCTCGGGTGTGAGATGTTCGAACTTCATGACGAGTGAGCGCAGGGAGTTGCCGTGCGCGGCGATGAGCACGCGTTTGCCGGCGAGCATCTGGGGACGAATCTCGTCCTCAAAATAGGGCCAGGCGCGGGCAATCGTGTCCTTGAGGCACTCGGTGTAGGGCAGCTGATCGGGCGCGATGTCGCGGTATTGCTCCTGGGTGTGGGGGTCGCGACTGTCGCCCGACTCGAGCGCCGGCGGGCAGACGTCGAAGGAGCGGCGCCAGATGAGCACCTGCTCGTCGCCGTGTTCGGCCGCGGCATCGGCCTTGTTGAGACCTTGCAGTGCGCCGTAGTGGCGCTCGTTGAGTTTCCAGGACTTGATGACGGGCAGCCACTCGCGGTCCATCTGGCCGAGCACGATGTTGAGGGTGTGGATCGCGCGCTTGAGGCGCGAGGTGTAGCAGATGTCAAAGTCGAAACCCGCCTCTTTGAGGGCGCGGCCGCCTGCTGCTGCCTCTTCGCGGCCCGTGTCAGTGAGCTCGACATCGGTCCAGCCGGTGAACAAGTTGAGCCTGTTCCACTCGGATTCTCCGTGACGGATAAGGACGAGTTGCATCGTCTGCTGGTCTGCTTGGTGCGCCATAGGGGCCTCCTTGATCTGGCACGGCGTGCGTGCCGTTTGCTTGACGCCGCAAAGGATACCCATTTTAGGCTCAAAAGTTAACCAAGACTAACAAAATTATGGTTTTAGCCAAGATTGGTGCAAGGAGGTCAGGTTTGTTTGCACCAAGGTGGTGCAGATTTACCTGACCCCTTGTACCAAATGGGAGTGGGGATGGAATGTCTCGATCTGTAACAGTTAGCAGCAAAAACTAGCTCTTCGTGTTACAGATTGAGACATTCGGAACCGTCTCTCGAAAACATCTCGATTTGTAACATCTGGACACCGAAATTGGGTTTAACTGTTACAGATCGAGATGTTCGGCGGGAGGGAAGCGGCACATGTCGGCGCGCCCATGCTGTCTGCAAAATCCTTACATGCCGAGTCATCGAACTGCGCCCGCACTTCAGCCGACCGCGCGCATAATGGCAGGAAAGGTTACGACGCAGAAAGGCCCTCGGATGAATCGCATGGCAAAGTACAAGGTTCCCGCGCTGCTTTGGATTGTCTTCGAGGCGGTCGCGGTTGTTCTGTGGCGTGCTACGGGTAACCTGTTCTATCTGGGCAATTTCTCCTACATTGGCACGGCGCTGGCCACAGGCACGGCGCTCTATATCGCCAACTGGAGGTACGCGCGCCATGCCGTTCAGTTTGCTATCGGCACATATATGCTCGTCTACCTGGGCTTTCTGTGTCATGAGAATATGCAGATCGAGGGCTTTTGGTACTACCTCTTCCTGGGTTCTTTTGAGGCGGCGACCATTCATTACGCCGTGGCCAAGATCTTTGGGCCGCTTGTATTTGGCCGCGGTTGGTGCGGCTATGCGTGTTGGACGGCGATGGTGCTCGATTTGCTGCCGTACAAGGTGCCTGCAACGCACGAGCGTCGGTCGTTTGGCTGGCTGCGCTACGTGACCTTTGTGGCGTCGCTCGCATTTGTGGGTGCGCTGTTTCTTCTGGGCGTTCCCAACCTTGCCGACGTCATGTGGATTGCCTTTATCGTGGGCAATGTGATCTATTACGTGGTGGGCATCGCGCTCGCGTTTGCCCTTAAGGACAATCGCACGTTTTGCAAGTACATCTGCCCGGTGACGGTGTTTTTAAAGCCCATGTCCAAGCGGGCGGTCGTGCGCGTTACCTGTGATAAGGACAAATGCATCTCATGCGGTAAGTGTCGCAAGATTTGCCCGATGGATGTGGACGTGACGGACAATTCGCTCGACCGTCGCAACGGCACGGAGTGCATCCTGTGTATGGAGTGCACGAAGGTCTGCCCCAAAAAGGCCTTGTAGCGCAGGCAGGCCAGATTGGTGCATTGGGGTCAGGTCATCTGCACCAACGTGGTGCAAACAAACCTGACCCCTTTGCACCAAGGGAATTGTCTCAATCTGTAACATCTGGGGGCCGAAGTTGGCTCTATCTGTTACAGATTTAGACAAACGGCACCCGTCCTGCAGAAAATCTCAATCTGTAACAGTTAGACGTCCAAATGGGCTCCTCGTGTTACAGATCGAGACAATACGCAGCCCTGCCGTCCCCGGGAGACCATTTGTGGCGTGCGTTACGCGATTGTTTCGAAACGGGTGGGAAACACAACGGGCCGGCGATGCTCCTAGTATGCCTATTCAACTGACTGTCTAACACCAAGGGGAGGATCGCG
>CABUBS010000003.1 GCA_902489855.1 uncultured Collinsella sp. | reverse complement strand
GTTCTTAAACGACTAGTCATTAAAGAACGTCCCCGACGACTAATGACTCGAGCGTGGAAAATCTCCCACTTTGAGCTCGTATGGGCACCAAAAGCGGGAGATTATCCACGCTCATTCTATTAGGAGTCGCAACCGCTACAACTCTACGACTTCAACGCTGTTGTAGATCTCGTCCCAGCGGTCCATGACCAGGTGGCCGGTCTTGGGATCCATGGCGTTGAGCTTGCCACAGGTATTGGCGGTCTTGAGCACCGTAACGTCGTCGGCACCAGCAGCAATCGCATGCGCAAAGCCGGCGATGGTCGAGTCGCCGGAACCCGTCGCGTTCACAGCGGCAATCGCGGGCGTCTTGGCGCGGAACGCACGACCCTCATGGAAGCCCACCGAGCCTGCGGCGCCCATCGAGACGACAACCCAGGGAATACCGGCAAAGCGGTCATCGGCGGCAAGCGCCTCGCGCAGGGCATCGACATCATCGGTCGTAAAGGACGTACCCAGCAGGCCGTTGATCTCGGTCAGGTTGGGCTTTACGAGCTCAGGCTTAGCGTCGGACTCCAGCGCGGCCTCCAGCGATGCACCCGAGGTGTCGAGCAGCACCTTGGCGCCCGCCTCCTCGGCGATCTTGACGAGCTCGGCATAGTAGCCGGCATCGACACCGCGCGGCAGCGAGCCCGAAAGCGTCACGACATCCGCCTTCGCCGCGAGCTCGGCAAACTTGGCCGTAAAGGCCTCGAGCTCGGCCGGGGCGATCTGCGGGCCGCTCTCCAAAAGCTCGGTCTGATTACCCTCGTGCAGAATATTCAGGCAAATGCGCGTCTCACCGGCGATGGGCACAAAGTCGTTCTTGACGCCATCGGCATCCATGAGCTCGGCCATATAGGCACCCATGTGTCCGCCGAGCAGACCGGTCGCGAGCACATCGTCACCCAACTGCAGCAGCACACGGCTCACGTTGAGGCCCTTGCCGCCAGCGGTCTTTTCGGGCGTCACGCGGTTCACGTCGTCGATGATCAGCTTGTCGAGCTGATAGCGCGTATCAATCGACGGGTTCATGGTAACGGTCAGAATCATATTGAACTCCTGTTCCGGGGCACGACACGCGCGGCCCCAAACATACGATAGCTCGTTAAAGGATCTCGATCTCAAAGCCGCGGGTAACGGTCTCCCCCGGCTTGGCCACCAGGCAGCCGCGCTTGTGCTCCAGAATATCGTCCTCGTCGGAGCAGGTGGACAGGCCGCCCCACGGTTCCACGGCCACAAAGTCCCCCTCGGGCTTGCTCCACACAATCAGGTACGGCATATCGGGGAACGTCAGGCGCACGCCCTTGTCCTCGGTCTTCTTGGTCAGCGTAACCACGCGGCTCTCGAGCACGTCAAAGATGGTCTCCGCGAAGTCAAAGAGTTCGTGGGTCAGCGGCAGGTCATGGCCAACCATCGGGTTCTTGCTGCGACGCTCAACATCAATCAGGCCCGTCGAGGGAACGGCAGTACAGAGCTCGGCGGCCTCGCGCTGCTCAAAACGGAGCTCGTAGTCGTCATAGGACTCGCCCTCGTCGAGCGGGCACTTAAAGCCAGGGTGACCGCCCACAAAGAATGGCATGTCCTCGGTGCCCTCATTGGTCACCTCGTACGACACGGCCACCTTTTCCGAATCGATCGTGTAACGAGCAACGATCTTAAACGGATACGGGTACTGCTCGAGCAACTCGGCATGGTCGGTAGAGCTTAGGCTCAGCGCAACCATGTTGTCGCTCTGTTCCTCGAGCTTCCACTCCTGTTTGCGCGCAAAGCCGTGGCGGGCGAGCTTTACCTCGCGGCCGCCCATGGTCATTGCGCGACCGTCACGAAGGCCACCGCAGATCGGGAAACAAATGGGCGCCTGCCCCGACCAGACCGCCGGATCACCCTGCCACAGGTACTCACGGCCGTTGGCCGCAATAGAAGTGAACGACCCGCCAGCCGTGCTCAACGCAATGCGGACAGAGCCGTTATCAAGAACAAACTCCATGGGAATCTTCTCCTTCACATATCATCTCGCACGATCCCTTGTGAACGTCGTGCCTTTAGCAGAAAGGTAATGAGGCAGCGCCGCAAACAAAAGAACAATGCACGTCCAGCCCGCTGGGCCAATTGGGCTGATAGCAAACCGGCCCGCGCCCCATCACAGAAACGCGAGCCGTCAACGGACTAGTTAATTACGCCGGATACCCGCTAATCATGGTATTCGCCGCGGTCCCACTTCTCGAGGAACTCGTCAAAGAAGTGCGGGTCGGCCTGAGCCTCGGCGTCGGCCTTGTTGCAGGCGTCGATCTTGGCAATCAGGGCATCATGCTCGGGAGTCTTGTCGTAGGGCTCTTCCAGGAAGGCAAGCATAATGTCGGCCATCAGGAATTCGCCGGTGATCTTGCCGCCAAAGCCCACGATGTTGGCGTTGAGCTCGCGACGGGCATACAGGGCAGAGGTCATGTCGCGGACCAGCGCGCAACGGGCGCCGGGAACCTTGTTGACGGCGTTGGTGATGCCGATGCCGGTGCCGCACAGGGCCACGCCAAAGTCGGCCTTGCCGCTGGCAACAGCCTCGCCCACGGCCTTACCGTAGATGGGATAGTGCGTACGGGTGTGGCTGTAGGTGCCGCAATCGAGCACCTTGTAGCCAGCCTGCTCCAGGCGGTCGGCCAGATAGATCTTCTCGTCCGTAACGATATGGTCGCAACCGATTGCGATGGTCTTCTTCATCAGAACGTCCTTTCGTCTGAATTCACAAGTTGAGGTAGAAGTTCGAGTTCTCGGTGGCTCTCGTTAGGCCATCTTGTTGAGCATGTCGACACGAATCTGGTGACGGCCGCCGGCGTACTGGGCGCGCAGGAACTCGCGGGCGATCTTCTTGGCGACCTCGGTGCCCACAACACCCGGGCCCATGGTCACCATGCGCGAGCCGTTGTGCTCGCGGGTCATGTAGGCGGAACGCTCGTCGGAAATGTTGGCGACGACCATGCCCTTCATCTTGACGGCGGCCATATAGGAACCGACGCCGTACTTATCGAATGCGAAGCCCTGGGAATCCTTGTGCTCCAGCAGGTCCTTGGCAACGGCGGTCGCGGAATCGACAAAGTCCGCGGCAGGGGTCTCGGAATAGTCGACGACCTCGTGACCGTCGGCGATGAGCATCTCCTTGATGGACTCCTTCATCGACATACCGTCGGCATCGGAAGCGATTACAACCCTCATGACATCCTCCTTGAGAGATACGCAGGTGCGTAGTTTCTGTTTGGAAGTGTTGAATCGCGTTCAGGTCCGGGCATCTGAATGTGCGGTTCTTCACTGTTCATGTTTATTTGAACACATTCGAACAGTAACTGCAACAACTATTTGTTTATCTTTGTTCTTTTTTGAACAAATACCGTTCACAGATGATTGCTGACCGTTTGGACCGGGCGCGGACGTAGCGACCATGCGTTCAGTAAACAAAAAGGGCGGCCGAGAACGTGTCTCGGCCGCCCTTCGGCGGTATTCCCCGGTACATACAGCTGTTTTAGCTACTCAGACTGCCCGCCCTTTTTAGCGTGCTTGGAAGGAGCACTCAAAAAGCGGCCCGTCAGATAGTTCGCCGGGCCGGAGATATCGATCCCCAGCAGCACGTGTCCTAGCCATAGGAACGCCACGAGCACCAGCAGCGGGATAACGCACGAGGTCACGATCATCACGATGACGCCTTCAATCAGATCGGTCACCTGCTGCACGATCTCGTCGGTCATCTGCTTGGCGCCGCTGGTTACCGACGTGACCAGGCTCGAGGCCCCATCGGTCAACTGCTCGAGCACATTTTTTGACTCCGTGGCCTCGGATTTTTTCTTGTTCGATTTTGAGCTGGTCTCGGCTGACTTGTCCGTGGTGTCGGCCGCGTCCGCAGCGTCCGCAGCCTTTTGCTCAGCTTGCTCAATACTTACGCGATACGTTTCGTCGACCTTTTGCGACACCCATACGCTTGCAGGCACCAACGCCATGCCGATCATGGCGACCACCAGCACGCGTGTCGCCACACGGCGCAGGACAGCGCTCGTGCTCCAGCGCCCGTGAATGCCGAGCGACACCGCAAAGAGCACCAACGCAAGCGGGATTAAGATGCCCAAGCTAACCGACCACAAAATCGTGAGCAAATATTTCTCTAGGTAGAGCACGGCGAGCACAATACCAAGGTTGCCTGAAAGCTGTGCGAGCTGCTCGGCAACCGGCGTTCCCGTATCACCCGGCAGCGCCGTAATACCCGCAGATAGAGCAACGCATGAAGCCGTGAGCGCCAAAACGTTGCCCTTCTTTTGATCGATGACCTCGATGGTGGAGTCCCAAGTCTTGGTATCGGCAAAATGCGGACGAGCTACAAAGCCCGACAGCAGCGCCAGTACCACGAGCGCAACGATAAAGCCAATCTGCAGCTTTTTGTTTGCGCACACGACATCGGACAGGCTGGGCTGTAGCTCGGTTACCGTCGTGTGCTCGGTTATCTGGACAGGACGCCCATGAGCCATCTCGTGCACGTCTCTTTTTTGTATTGACCCGTTATCCGGCATTTGGATACCTCCTCAGTCCGGCGTTTAATGCGAAAGGAAGTATACCCACCGAGCAAAAATCGAACGGGAGGACCAACGGAGCGCACCAAGACTGTCCCCAATGACTTTCTCCGGATGAGTTGCGGTGGAATAGGGATTGCTTTGCGCCCGCCGGCCCCTATTCAGTCCCTATTTCACCGCAACTTGGAGGAGAACAGAAAAAACCCTGCCGTGGGGCAGGGCTTTTGGAAGGGGACTTGGTTGTGAGGGCTCGTTAGGCGAGCTTGGCCTCGAGCTCGGCGATGCGCTTGTAGGCATCGATGGTAAAGCGGGCCTGCTTCTCCAGGACCATAGTGGTCATGAGGGTGTCCTGAGCGTGAGCCATGATGAAGGTCTTCTCCATCTCGCCACCGCCGGCCTCCTGCGAAAGCAGCTTGGTCTGCGTGTCGTGGGCACCGATGAGCGCATCGCTGGCATCCTTGTGCAGCTGCTCGGCCTTCTCAAAGTCACCCTCGCGAGCAGCATCGAGCGCTGCAAGCAGATCGGTCTGGGCGTCACCTGCGTATGCGACAATCTCGAATCCAACCATCGAGATTTCTTCTTTGGTTGCCATATTGCGTTCCTTTCACATATGAACCAATGGAGAGCATCGCGTCCGGGCATACGCGCTGCGTTCTGTATGGCAGAAACATTAACATTCAAACAAAAAAGAACAGCGCAAAACGTAATTTCAAGCTATGAACGGTCACTTTTCGCCCGTGAACGGTTTTTAAACCAATCTGAACAATATCGAACACAATTAGCGGAAACCCAAACAGGCCCGTGCCCTAGCGCCAATCGCGCACCGTATCGCCCTCGACGAGTACGCCCGGAAACAGCATGTGCTCCACACCGGGTTCAACGCCCTCGGCACCGGCGATCTTATCGACTGCCCACATGCCGACACGCTTGTTGTCAAAGCGCACGGTGGCCAGGCGACGATCGGGCACGATGTCGCCCAGACTGTCATCAACACCCACCACGCTCACGTCCTCGGGCACGTGCTTTCCGCGCGACTCGAGTCCGCGAATGCAGCCGTAGGCCATGGCGTCGTTGGAAGCATAAATGGCCGTACAGGTCGGATCGTCCGCCAGAGCCTGACCGGCAGCATACCCGCTCTGTGCCGTCCAATCGCCACGAACGAGTCGCGGTGGCTCAATGCCATGCGCGCGCAATGTCTCGCGCCAGCCTTCCTCGCGCCGCATGCCCGAAAGCGAGCGCTCGGGGCATGAGATAAAGTGCACAGTCTTGTGCCCCCTCCCCAGCAAATACTCGACCACCTGGCGCGAGCAATCGAACTGGTCGTTATCGACCGTTGAACAGAGCGGGTGCTCCAGCATGGTAACGAGCACCGTCTGCATGCCAGGTAGCGGCTCGAAGGTGCCAAAGTCCGCCGGCATGCGATTCATGATCACAACCATACCGTCCACTGGCAGTGCGCTCATGCGTGACGATGCGCTCTCGAGGGTATACGGATGCCCGTCTACTTTAGTGAGGGTGATGGCATAGCCGTGTTTGTCGGCCGCGGCGGCAAAGCCCTCCATACGGTCGAGGTTGCCGGTGCCGGTAATGTTGAACATGGCGACGCCGACGGTCTTAAACTTACCGCGGCGCAGCGATCGACCGGCAAAGTTTGGGCGATACCCCAGCTCGCGCATGGCGGCACGCACGCGTTCCTTGGTCTCGGGGCGCACGCTGGGCGAATCGTGCACGGTGCGCGAGACCGTCTGCTCCGAGACGCCCGCGAGACGCGCCACATCCTTAACGGATACCGATTTTTTAACAGCGGCCATAGGTCGATCTTTCTATGTCAACGATGCCATTGATGGCACCTTGCGCAGTCATTTTTACCGCCTTCAAGTATATCCAACGCCTCCCCCACCATACGCTCACCACCCAAAACCTACCGTTCACCGACATTTTTGCTTCCCCAAACGGCTTTTGTCGACCAAATGTTAACGTTGCCATTGTGCAAACACAGAGCCACCGGGCGGCTCAAACGTTTACGCGTAAGGAATCGACGGTTCGCAGGCACAGGAACCACCGGTTCGCTTCTTTTTTTGTGTCACAAAATGGCAACGTCAACATTTTGGCAACCGAAAGTCAAAAGCTACCATCGTTGCTAACCCACCGACTCTTAGGAGCATTGCATGGAGCAACTCATCGCCATCATCGAAAAGGGCCAGCCCTTTTTCAACGCGATCGCCCGCAACAAGTACCTCAAGGCGATCCGCGACGGCTTTATCTCCGTCATCCCCATCATCATCTTCTCGTCCATCTTTTGCCTGGTAGCCTCGGTCCCCAACATCTGGGGTTTCTACTGGCCCGATGACATCAACAACGCCCTGTGGAAGTGCTACAACTACTCCATGGGCATCCTGGCCATCGCCTGCGCCGCCACCACGGCCAAGCACTTCGCCGACGCTCAGAACCGCGATCTGCCCAAGAACAACCAGATCAACTTCATCTCGTGCATGTGCGCGGCCATCATCGGCTTCTTGCTCCTTTCGAGCGACACGATCGCCACGGACGCCGCCAGCGGCTTCAACACCACCTACCTTGGTTCCAAGGGCCTGCTGACCGCTTTCATCGCTGCGTTTGTGACCGGCATCATCTACAAGTTCTTCATTAAGCGCAACATCACCGTCAAGATGCCCGAGCAGGTTCCGCCCAACATTTCGCAGACCTTTAAGGACATCATCCCCTTCTCCGTTTGCATCACCGTCTTTTGGGTGTTTGACATCGTCTTCCGCGCTGCTTTTGGCTTCTGCTTTGCCCAGGGCGTCATCCAGGTGTTCCAGCCCCTGTTCACCGCTGCCGACGGCTACATCGGCCTCGCTGTGATCTACGGCGCCATGAGCCTGTTCTGGTTCGTGGGCGTCCACGGCCCCTCGATCGTCGAGCCCGCCATCGCTGCCGCTCTCGTTGCCAACATGACCGACAACCTGGCTGCGTTCCAGGCCGGTCAGCACGCTTCTGCTGTCCTGACACAGGGTGCCCAGTACTTCGTCGTCTGCATGGGCGGCACCGGCGCCACGCTCGTCCTGGTCTTTATGTTCTGCTTCCTGGCCAAGTCTCAGGAGATGCGCGCCGTCGGTAAGGCCGCTATCGTCCCCGTGTGCTTTGCCGTCAACGAGCCGCTGCTGTTCGCCGCACCCATCGTGCTCAACCCCGTCTTCTTTGTCCCATTTGTCTTTGCCCCGATCGCCAACATCTGGATCCTCAAGATCTTTATCGACTTCTTGGGCATGAACGGCTTTATGTACACCCTGCCTTGGACCGTCCCCGGCCCCATCGGCACCATCATGGGCCTGGGCTTCCAGCCGCTCGCCTTTGTGATGCTCGCCCTCATCCTGGTCGTCGACTTCGTTCTGTACTACCCGTTCTTCCGTGCCTATGACGCCCAGAAGTGCGCCGAGGAGGCCGAGATTTCCGAGGAGGAGCTCGCCGCCAAGAACGCCGAGAAGGCCGCCAAGCTCAACGATGCCTTCCAGGGCAAGGCTGACGCCAAGAGCGTTGCCGCCGGCGCTGCTGCCGAGGCCGTGAAGGCCGATGCCCCCGCCGCTTCCGCAGCACCCGCTACCGAGGCAAAGACCGCCAGCGACCTCAACGGCAAGCGCGTGCTCGTGCTCTGCCAGGGCGGCGGAACCTCGGGTCTGCTCGCCAACGCGCTGGCCAAGGCCGCCAAGGAGCGCGGCATCAATCTTGAGACCGCTGCCGAGGCCTATGGCAACCACGTCGACATGCTCCCCGACTTCGACCTGGTCGTCCTGGCCCCGCAGGCTGCCAGCTACCTGGCCGACCTGCAGAAAGACTGCGAGCGCGTGGGTAACAAGTGCGTCGCCTGCCGCGGTAAGCAGTACATCGAGCTCTCCCAGAACGGCGACAAGTCTCTCGCCTTCGTCTCCGAACAACTTTCGAAGTAAGTAACGCCCAGGGCCAGCCGACCATCCAAGGACGACCAGGTCGAACCCGCCTGCGCAGTTTCCCGAGGACTTTGTCTTTGGCGGCGCCACTGCTGCCTACCAAGTAGAGGGCGAGACCCGCACTCACGGTAAGGGCAAGGTTGCCTGGGACGACTTCTTGGAGGCCCAGGGCCGTTTCTCCCCCGATCCCGCTTCGGACTTCTACAACCAGTACCCCGTCGATCTGGAACTGTGCGAGGAGTTTGGCATCAACGGCATTCGCCTCTCTATCGCCTGGAGCCGCATCTTCCCCAACGGTATCGGTGAGATTAACCCCGAGGGTGTCCAGTTCTATCACGATCTCTTCGCCGAATGCCACAAGCACCACGTTGAGCCGTTTGTCACGCTGCATCACTTCGATACGCCGCTTCCCCTCTTTGAGAAGGGCGACTTCCTCAACCGCGAGACCATCGACTCCTTTGTGGACTTTGCCACCTTCTGCTTTAAGGAGTACGCCGACGAGGTGACCTACTGGTTCACCTTTAACGAGATCTGGGCCGATGCCTCCAACACCTACATCGAGGGCACCTTCCCCGGTGGCGTCAAGGCGCATCTGGCCGAGGCCTTCCAGTGCGAGCACAACATGATGCTCGCCCACGCCAAGGCAGTACTGGCCTTCCACAACGGCGGTTTTAAGGGCAAGATCGGCGTCATTCAGTCGCTGGAGTTTAAGTATCCGCTCAACGAGAACGACCCCGCCGACATCAAAGCCGCCAACAACGAGCACGTGCTGCAAAACCAGTTCTTGCTCGACGCCACCTTCCGCGGCGACTACGCGCCCGACACCCTCGAGTGCGCCAACCGCCTGGCCGCCGTCTCGGGCGGTACCATCGAGATCCTAGACGAGGATCTGGAAATCATGCGCGAGGCCGCCCTCTACAACGACTACCTGGGCGTTAACAACTACCAGTGCCGTTTCTTGAAGGCTTACGATGGCGAGAACGACCTGCACCACAACGGTACGGGCGAGAAGGGCACCGGCCGCTGGCGCGTCAAGGGCATTGGCGAGCACGTGAACAAGCCCGGCATCCCCACCACTGACTGGGACTGGATTATCTATCCCGAGGGTCTGTTCGATCTGCTCGTCTACATTAAGCAGCGCTACCCCAACTACAAGCAGATCTTCATCACCGAGAACGGCATGGGCTACAAGGACCCCTACAAGGACGGTTTTGTGGACGACCAGCCGCGCATCGACTACATCGAGCAGCACCTACGCTGGTTGCTCAAGGCCATGGAGGTGGGCGTCAACGTGGGCGGCTACTTCCTGTGGAGCCTGCAGGATCAGTTCTCCTGGACCAATGGCTACAACAAGCGTTACGGCTTCTTCTACGTTGACTTTGAAACCCAGAAGCGAACGCCCAAGGCAAGCGCATACTGGTACAAGCACGTAGCGCAGACCCGTCGTCTGGACTAGCGGCTTGCGACAAGCGGTTGGCGGAATTGCACCGCCCACATAACCTGTCCCCATTTCTCAGCCGGGGGCGGCACGTCACACGGCGCGCCGCCCCCGGCCTTTTTGGGCGGTTCGGGGTCTGTTTGTCTCAATCTGTAACATCTAGCCGAGTTTTTGGGTCCTAGCTGTTGCAGATTGAGACGAACAGGATTGCTCTTTCCGAAGAATCTAAATCTGTAACACGTAGCCCGCTTTTGACCGTCTACCTGTTACAAATCGAGACAAACGGAGTAGGACCTAACCCCGTATGTCCCTAACAGTCGAGCGTTCGACCAGCGTGCTCGGCACATGAATCGCCTCGATAGACGAGCTCTCTCCAATCGCCGCCTCAAACGCAAGCTTACCGACACCGCGCAAATCAAATCGCAGCGTCGTCAGCCGATTGTGAGGAACAAGTCCCTCGAGTGCGTCGTCGATACCAACCACGCTCACGTCGTCGGGCACGGACAGGCCCGCGTTCTCGAGCGCGGCGATAACGCCCAGCGCCATCTGGTCATTTGCCGCAAGCACGGCAGTCGGCGCCTGCGACCCGCCGGCAAGCACCTCGGCCGCAATCCGCTCGCCCATGGCGTACCCACTGTCCGCACTCCAATCGCCGCGCAGCATCGGAGCGGCATCGACATGAGCACGACCCAGCGTATCGCGCCAACCGGCCTCACGAAAACGCGAGGAAATCGAGTTTTCCGGACCCGCCACAAACCGCATATTCGAGTGACCATGTTCCAGCAGATAATTGGTCAACAGCTCGCACGAACCATACTGGTCGGAGTCGATCGTCGTGCAGCGCGGATGCGCATACATGGACAGGATGACCGTTCGCACTCCCGGCTGGGGAACAAACTCCTCAAAATCGGGAGCCATGCGGTTCATGTTGAGAATCATGCCGTCGACGGGTCGCTCGACCATGCGGCGCGAGGCATCGGCAAGTGCATAGGGCTTGTCGCCGCCCATCTCGATCATAGTGACGGCAAAATCGTGCTCGCGCGCCGCTTGCATGATACCCTCGAGCGTCGCCAGGTTACCGACACGTGTGATGTTGTACATGCACAGGCCAATAGAACGATACGACCCGCCGCGCAACGCCGCTCCAGCAAAATTGGGACGAAAGCCCAGCTCTTCCATGGCGGCCAGCACACGCTTGCGCGTCTTTTCCGTCACGTTGGGCATACCGTTGACCACGCGAGACACAGTCTGGCGGCTCACGCCAGCGAGCGCCGCAACCTCTGCCGCGCTCGCCGAACGACCATTCCTTGTCTGCTGATCCATGCCTTCCACGCTAACCTGCTTCCCAACTATTCCCCGCGCCCATGGCGCATCGTACATACATTGATAACGTGCTCATGATACCCGAGCCATATACCACAACATGAAAACTTCTGTCAATCAAAACCGCTTACCGAACAAATACAACCGTTCGCGGCTGTTTGAAGTTGTTTTGTTTCTATACATCCCAGCCGGATGTTAACGTGCTCATTGTCAAATGTTCACGTGCTCATTTTGGTTCTAATCATTTTAAGATAGTGTTTATCGGGCTTTTTCACCGCTGAACGCTAACCAGGGAGCCTCCTGAGCGCAAACGCACAATATCGAACAGCGAGACGAGAGGGTGTATGCATATGTCTTTGCTAAACCGCGTACAGCAGCTGCCGAAGGGCTTTGTTTGGGGCGCCGCAACCGCCGCGTACCAAACGGAAGGTTCCACGAAGGTGGCAGGCAAGGGTAAGACCATGTGGGACGATTACCTTGTCGCCCAGGGTCGCTTTTTGCCCGACCCGGCCAGTGATTTCTACAACCGCTACGAGGAGGATATCCGCCTTTCTGCCGAGCATGGACTCAACGCCATTCGTGTGTCCATCGCCTGGACCCGCATCTTCCCCAACGGCGACGATGCCGAACCCCTCGCCGAGGGCGTTAAGCACTACCACGAGCTGTTCGCCTGCTGCAAAAAGTATGGCGTCGAGCCCTATGTGTCCCTGCATCACTTTGACTCCCCCGCCGCCCTGTTCAACCAGGGCGACTGGCTCAACCGCAAGACCGTCGACGCCTATGTGCGCTATGCCGAGTTCTGCTTCCGCGAGTTCCGCGAGGTCAAGAATTGGTTCACCATCAACGAGCTCATCAGCCTCTCGCACTCCCAATACATCCAAGGCAACTTCCCGCCCAACCATCACTTTGATGTGACGAGCGGCATCCAGAGCCAGCACAACGAGCTCGTTGCCCACGCCCGCGCCGTCAACCTGTATAAGGATCTTGACGAGACCGAGCACCTGGGCGGACGCATTGGCATGGTCAACGTCCTGACGCCGGCATATCCTGCCACCGACTCGCCCGCCGACCAGCACGCCGCCGACCTGTACAACGCCTTCTACACCGACTTCATCATGGACGGCGCCTTCCTGGGTCACTACTCCGCGCGCACCCTCTCACTCATCAACGAGATTCTGCGTGCCAACAACGCCACACTTACGGTTGAGGACAGCGACATGGAGGAGCTCGCCAAGGCGGCGCCCCGCAACGATATGTTCGGCCTCAACTACTATCAGTCGGCGTTTATCGCCGCCTACGATGGCGAGTCAACCAACAGCTTTAACGGCACCGGAGACAAGGGCACCTCGTGCTTTAAGTTTAAGGGCGTCGGGCAGCAGGTCGATATGCCGGGTATCCCCACCACCGACTGGGATTGGCTCATCTACCCGCAAGGCCTCTACGACACGCTCAAGCACATCAGCGCCACCTATCCCAACCTCCCCGTCATCTATATCACCGAAAACGGCCTGGGCCACAAGGACCCCGAGCCCGACGCAAACGGCATCGTCGCCGATCCCGAGCGCATCGACTTTGTCGACCAGCACATGGAGAAGGTGCTCCAGGCGCGCGCCGAGGGCGTCGACGTCCAGGGCTACTTTATCTGGAGCCTGCAGGACCAGTTCTCGTGGGCCAATGGCTATAACAAGCGCTACGGCCTGTTCTACATCGACTTCGACACGCAAAAACGCTACATCAAGCAGTCGGCACTCTGGTACAAGGAGCTCGCCGACACTATGGCGGACGCGCAGTAGCGCATCGCCTCGCTTTCCCCCGAGAAGGGAGCGGCCCTATGCGATACAAACCCAGCCGCCCCCCTCTCTCCCCCTGGGACCGGCCCCGCCTGCACCCGGGCTTTTAGCAAGCGGGAGACCATATAGGTTTTCAACGTCCATGCCATTAAGATTTCATGCAAAGAGGAGCGTGAACTATGGAATCGATCGTTAAGTTCTTGGAGAAAGGTCAGCCGTACTTCGACAAGGTCTCTAAGAACATCTACCTTCAGGCCATTAAAGACGGCTTTTTGGCAGCAATGCCCATCATCCTGTCTTCTTCTGTCTTCCTGCTTATTTCGACCCTGCCGGGCGTTGTCGCCACGGTCGGCGGCTTTACGCTGCCCGACTGGTGGAACGTCGACGTCGTGAACTTCTGCAACAAGGTTTACAACTTCACGATGGGCGTCGTGGGCATCATGGTCGCCGGCACCACCGCAAGCGCGCTGACCGGCTCCAAGAACCGCCGCATGCCTGCCGGCAAGGCCATCAACGCCACGAGCACCATGGTCGCCGCCATGTGCGCTATGCTCATCTTGGCCGTTACCCAGACGAGTGCCAAGATCGACGGCGCCGATGTCTCGGTGTTCTTTACCGACAACATGGGCACCAAGGGCCTGCTGAGCTCCTTTGTCGCCGCATTTGCCACGGTCAACATCTATGCCTTCTGCATTAAGCGAGACATCACCATCAAGCTGCCCAAAGAAGTCCCCGGCGCCATCGCCCAGAACTTCCGCGACATCTTCGCCTTCAGCTTCTCCATCCTGTTTGTCGCCGTCATCGACGTTATCTGCCGCACCTGCTTGGCCGTCCCGTTTGCCAACGTCATCTCCACGCTGGTGAGCCCGCTGTTCGCCGCTGCCGATTCCTACGCCGGCCTCGCCCTCATCTGGTTCATGATCCCTCTGTTCTGGTTCATGGGCATCCACGGCCCCTCGGTCGTTAAGCCTGCCCTCAACGCCGCGCTGTTTGGCAACATCACTACCAACCTCGCCACGCTGCAGGCCGGCGGTCACCCCGCCCTCGCCCTGACCGAAAACTTCGGTAACTACATCGGCGAACTCGGCGGCACCGGCGCCACGTTCATTGTCCCGATTATCTTCCTGCTCTTTATGCGCTCCAAGCAGCTCAAGGCCGTCGGCAAAGCCTCTGTCGTGCCCGTGATGTTCGCCGTCAACGAGCCGCTGCTGTTCGCCGCGCCCATCATCCTCAACCCGTACTTCCTGATCCCGTTCCTGTTTGCCCCCGTGGCCAACGTCCTCATTGGTAAGTTCTTCATCGACTTTTTGGGCATGAACGGCTTTATCTATGCCATGCCGTGGGCACTCCCCGGACCGATCGGCACCTTCATCGACACCAACTTCCAGCCGATCTCTCTGGTCCTGGTTGTCGTCCTGCTGGTCGTTGACTTCTTGATCTACTACCCGTTCTGCAAGGCCTACGACAACGTCCTGTGCAAGCAGGAGGCCGAGACCCTGGCCGAAGAAGAGGCCGAGGAGACCAAGGCCGTCAAGACCGCTGCCGCCCCCGCCGTTGAGGCTCCTGTTGTCGAGACCGCTTCTGCCACTGAGGCCTCCGCAGCTCCGTCCGCCCTTAAGGGCAAGGATCTGAGGGTTCTGGTTCTGTGCGCTGGCGCCGGCACCTCTGCACTGCTCGCCAACGCGCTTAAGGAAGGCGCCGACGAGCTGGGCATCGACATTACCGCCAACGCCGGTGCCTACGGCAGCCACTACGCCATCATGGACCAGTACAACGTCATCGTCCTGGCTCCGCAGGTTCGCACCTATTACAACGAGATGAAGGCCGACACCGACCGCCTGGGCATCACGCTGCTGTCGCCCAAGGGCAAACAGTACATCGACCTCACTAAGGATCCCAAGGGTGCCGTCGCCTGGATCGAGGAAAACCTCGAGGCATAAGACGCTGACACCACCTGCCGCTTGCAGACAATAAATGGCCCGTGCATCGATGTGTGATGCGCGGGCCATTTTGTTTAGACCGCACCCGTCCTCCTGTTCATCTCAATCTGTAACATCTAGCCGAGTTTTTGGGTCCCAGCTGTTACGGATCGAGGTGAACGCACAGGCCAAGCCAAAAATCTCAATCTGTAACATGTAGACCGCTTTTGACCGCTTAGATGTTACAGATCGAGACAAACAGATGGGTCAATCCAATCAATCTAGATCTGTAACACCTGGCTGGTCATTTCACTCCTAACTGTTACAGATCGAGACAAACGGAATAAGCCGGGCCGAATTGTCTAAATCTGTAACATCTAGCCGAGTTTTCGGGTCCCACCTGTTACAGATTTAGACGAGCAGGCCGAGCACGTCTACGCCCGCAGATCCCTTACGCTGGAACGCTCGACCAACACGCCCGAGACGAGCGTACGGCTTCTGGAGCTCGGGGCTTCCAGACCTGCGACGACCTCGTTAAGCGCACGGATGCCCAGTTCGCGGTGGCGAAACTTCACCGACGTCAGAATCGAGTTGGGAATCGTCTTGTAGAGCTCATCGTCGAAGCCGATCACGGACACGTCGTCGGGCACATTGAGCCCTTTGTCACGTAGAGCCATCATCACGCCGTTTGCCATGCAGTCGTTAGCAGCGAGGACCGCCGTGCAATCGGGCTTATCGGCAAGCACAAGGCCCGCGGCATAGCCACTATCCGCATTCCAATCGCCTTGCAGAGGCTCGGGCGGCTCAATGCCACGCGCCTCGAGTGCCGCACGCCAACCTTTCATACGACACTGGCTCGACAGCGCCTCTTTCTTACCAGAGACGAAGTATACGTTCTTGTGCCCACGATTTAAGAAGTACTCGCACGCCATGCGCGCACCACCCTCTTGATCGTCACTGACGGTAGAGCAGGTAGGATGCTCCATCGGCGTGATAATCACCGTCTTGAGGTCCTTCGGTGCCTCAAAGGTATCAAAGTCATCGACCATCTGACGCAGGTTGAAGATCATGCCATCAACAGGCAGCTGCGACATCCTACGCGCCGCTTCGGCAAGGGTCATCTTCTCCCCCGCCCGCTTCTTAATCATCGTGAGCGCAAAGCCGCGTTCTTCGGCGGCATCGGCGATACCGTCGATCATGTCCACGGCACCGCCCGACAAGTGGAACAGCACGACGCCGATGCACCCGTAACGGCCCAACTTGAGCGAACGCGCGGCAAAGTTGGCTCGAAACCCGAGCGCCTCCATGGCCGAATGAACCTTATCGCGTGTCGACTCTCGCACGCTATCGGGCTCGTTAATCACGCGCGAAACCGTCTTGAGAGAAACACCAGCGGCAATCGCCACATCATTCATTGAGACATTTTTCTTGTCCATCGTTGCCACTGCTTCTCCAGTCGGTTTTACATCGCTTGTTTTTGCGTTCTAGCATACACTACCTGCCTGACTGATAAATCAACCGTTTACCGAACAATATCGACCACTCACCCGTATATCCTTGTTGCTCTTCCAAAAATGTCTTACGTTGTCATTAACGAAATGACAACGTTGTCATTTCGCAATGCCTTCCTTAAACAGGAAGGTTTCCGGGCAGTCCTGACCATCCATCGACGACCAGTTCCATCCACATGCATCGCGCATCAAGTAGCAAAGGAGCTTTATGGACGCCATCGTAAAGATGCTCGAAAAGCATCAGCCGTTCTTTGAGAAAATCTCGAGGAACATCTACCTCCAGGCTATTAAGGACGGATTCCTTGGGTGCATGCCCATCGTCCTCACCTCTTCGATCTTCCTGCTGATCGCCACGCTTCCCGGCGTAGTCGGCATCACGCTGCCCCAGCCGCTTATCGACTGGTGCAACAAGCTGTACAACTTCACCATGGGCGTCATGGGCATCATGGTTGCCGGCACCACCGCCAAGAACTTTACGGCTTCCATGAACCGTCGCATGCCCGCCGGCAAGGTGCTCAACGACGGCTCCACCATGGTTGCCGCCCAGTGCAGCATGCTGCTGCTCGCTGTTACGCAGTTCACCACCAAGTTCAACGGCTCCGAGCTTTCTGTCTTCGATTGCACCAGCATGGGTACGCGCGGTCTGTTCTCGGCCTATATCGCCGCGTTCATTACCGTGTGGGTCTATAAGTTCTGCGTCTCGCGCGATCTGACCATTAAGCTGCCCAAGGAGGTTCCGGGCGCCATCGCTCAGAACTTCCGCGACATCATCCCCTTTGGCGGCGCCGTCATTATCTGCGGCATCATCGATGTCGTCGTGCGCAACCTCATGGGCGTTCCGTTCTCCGAGCTGCTTATCAAATTGCTCTCCCCGCTCTTCACTGCTGCAGAGACCTACCCCGGACTTATCCTTATCCAGGCAGCCACCGCGTTCTTCTGGTTTATCGGCGTCCACGGCCCCTCGATCGTCCAGCCGGGCATCGACCCCATCCGTCTTGCCAACCAGGCCGAGAACCTGCAGGTTCTGCTGGCCGGTGGTCACCCCGCCCACTCCCTCACCTTTAACATGTCGCTCGTGGGCGAGTTCGGCGGCACCGGCGCCACGTTCATCGTGCCGCTTCTGCTGATTCTCTTTATGAAATCCAAGCAGCTCAAAGCCGTCGGTAAGGCCTCGATTGTTCCTGTTGCCTTCGCCGTCAACGAACCGCTGCTCTTTGGCGCGCCGATGATCCTTAACCCCTACATGCTCATCCCCTTCGTTGCCGCCGGCTGCGTCAACGTAAGCGTTGCCAAGTTCTTTATCGACAACGTGGGCATGAACGGTTTTTCCTTCGTGGTACCTTGGGCCACCCCCGCCCCCATCGGCATTTTCATCACCACGAACTTCCAGCTTATCGCCCTGGTATTTGTCGCGATTATCATCTTGCTGGACGCCATCATCTACCTGCCGTTCTTGAAGGCATACGATAAGCTGCTCTGCGACCAGGAGGCCGAGCGCGCCGCCGAGCTGGGTCTCGAGTCCGATGGTGCTGCCACCATCGCCGCCAACGCCTCTGCGCCCGCTGTCGAGCAGACTACCGCTTCCGTCGAGACGGCCGCCGCTGCCGCCGATAGCAAGCCTGTCGCCGATCAGCCCGAGCCCGCCGCCGACGCATCCGCTAAGAAGGATGTCGACGGCCTGAAGGTCCTCGTCCTGTGCGCCGGCGCCGGCACCTCTGCCATGCTCGCCAACGCCATCAAGGAAGGTGCCGCACAGACCGGAGAGAACATCGCTTCCTCCGCAGGCGCCTATGGTCAGCACACTGCCATCATGGATCAGTACGACGTTATCGTGCTTGCCCCGCAGGTCCGTAGCTACTACAACGACATGAAGGCCGACACCGATCGTCTGGGCATTAAGCTGCTCGCCCCGCGCGGTAAGGAATATATCGACCTTACTCGTGACCCCGCTGGCGCCATCAAGTGGCTCCGCGAGAACCTCGACTAGGTTCCTCCCTCTGTTGGTGCCCGGATCCCCAGTTCGGGCACCCTCCCTATTCGTATCCCACAGAAAGGATGACTCATGACCAACCCCATGCAGTTCCCCGACGGCTTTGTGTTTGGCGGCGCCACCGCTGCTTACCAGGTTGAGGGCGAGACCCGTACGCACGGCAAGGGCAAAGTGCCCTGGGACGATTTCCTGGCAGCCCAGGGTCGCTTCTCCCCCGACCCCGCAAGCGATTTCTACAACAAGTACCCGGTCGATATCGACCTGTGCCAGCGCTTCGGCATCAACGGTATCCGTGTCTCCATCGCTTGGAGCCGTATCTTCCCCAACGGCACCGGCGAGATTAACCCCGAGGGTGTTGCCTTCTATCACGAGCTCTTTGCCACCTGCAATAATGCCGGCGTTATCCCCTATGTCACGCTCGATCACTTTGATACACCTGAGGCCTTTTACCAGAACGGCGGCGAGGGCTTCCTGACGCGCACGACGATCGACGCCTTTGTCGAGTACGCCAAGTTCTGCTTTGCCGAGTTCACCGAGGTCAAGCACTGGTTTACCTTTAACGAGATTCCCGCGACCGCCGAGGGCAGCTTTATCGTCGGCAACTGGCCGCACGGCGAGAAGTATCGCCTGGACAAGGCCTTCCAGCTCATGCACAACATGATGGTGGCCCACGCCAAGGCTGTCGTCGCCTTCCATGAGGGCGGCTTTGAGGGCGAGATCGGCATTGTCCAGAACCTGGAGCCCAAGTATCCCCTCGATCCCAACAACGCCGCCGACTGCGAGGCAGCTCGCATGGCCGACGTCATCAACAACCGCTGGGTACTCGACGCTACCTTCCGCGGCCACTATGCAGCCGACACCATGGAGGCTGCGACCAAGCTGGCCCATATCGCCGGCGGCGAGCTCGACGTCCGCGACGAGGACATCGCCGCGCTGACCGCCGCGCTCCCCTACAACGATTGCTTGGGCGTCAACACCTACAAGTGCCAGTTCCTGCGTGCTGCCGAGGGCGAAAACGACATCAACCACAATGGCACCGGCGACAAGGGCTCCTCGCGCTGGTTCCTCAAGGGCGTGGGCGAGTCATGCGTGCGCGAAGGCGTACCCACCACCGATTGGGACTGGATTATCTATCCCGAGGGCCTCTACGACCTGCTGCTCCGCATTAAGAACGATTACCCCAACTACAAGAAGATCTACATTACCGAGAACGGCATGGGCTATAAGGACGACTTTGAGGACGGCTTTATTGACGACGCCCCTCGTATCGATTACATGCGTCAGCATCTCGCATGGATCCTCAAGGCAATCGACGGCGGCGTAAACGTTGACGGTTACTTTGTGTGGTCGCTGCAGGACCAGTTCTCCTGGACCAACGGCTACAACAAGCGCTACGGCCTGTTCTACATCGACTTTGAGACCCAGAAGCGCTATCCCAAGGCGAGCGCGTACTGGTACAAGAACGTCTCGGAGACCGGCCTGCTTATGGCCTAACTTTTGCCGCATACCCCCTGTCGGCCGCATACGAATCCCTCCACGGGTTCGCATGCGGCCTTTTTTGTTTTTGGCCGGGCCTGAGCGGGCCACTTGTCTCGATCTGTAACATCTAGCAGGGATTTTCGGTCTTAAATGTTACAGATTTAGATGAACGGGGTCGCTCGGGTCGAAAGATCTAAATCTGTAACACTAAATCCGGTATTGGCCGCCTACCTGTTACAGATCGAGACGAACGCGCAGGCCAATCCATTCAATCTCAATCTGTAACATCTAGACGACTATTTCACCCCTATCCGTTACAGATTTAGACAAACGGAATCGGCCAGGCAGAAAATCTCGATCTGTAACATCTAGATGAGCTTTTCTCCCCTAACTGTTACAGATCGAGACAATCGGATGGTGGAATCCAAACTATCCAATCAGCTATGGAGCACAGCCTCAAGTTTTCGGTATCACGAACGGGCTTTCGGTATCATTTGGTGCTGATATGACACCGAAAGCCCGTTCGGCTATGCGAGAGAATCCGGTGTGCCAGCTCAGCCAAATCACAGGCCCGCAAACTTCGTTTGCCCGCAGAACGTCACTGCGTCCACGTTTGCGTGTCATTTCACGTCACTTTGACACGCAAAATGACACGCAAATTTTTTCGTGTCATATTTTTGACATGCAAAATGACGTGTAAAATTTTACGTGTCATTTCTCACGTCAAATTGAAGCGAAACGGAGCAACACGATGCAAGAATCCAAAGATCTTGAATTCAAGGAATGCGTCACCAATTCGTTCCTTAAAACCGTCTCCGCTTATGCAAATGGCACGGGAGGACGCGTTCTATTTGGAATTAACGACGACGGAGAAGCCGTTGGCCTCGATGACCCCAAGCAGACCTGCCTGGATATCGAAAACAAGATTAACGATTCGATCATCCCCCAGCCCGATTACTCCCTAAAGATCGACGAGCCCGATGCAACCGTGGAGCTTACGGTCTTTCCCGGCAGATCGAAGCCTTACCTATACCGCTCGAAGGCATACAAGCGCAATGACACCGCGACCATTCCAGTTGATACCCTAGGCCTTTCGCGTCTTGTACTCGAGGGTCAAAACCTCTCCTTTGAGCAGCTCCCGGCAAACAAACAAGATTTATCTTTCACCGTTTTAGAGAATCGTCTAACAGCAAAACTTTCGCTTCAGTCATTCACAACCGATACTCTCAAAACCCTTGGCCTGCTTGATGAAACCGGAACCTACAACAACGCGGCAGAACTGCTCGCGGACGAGAATGGCTTCCCGGGTATCGACATCGCAGTGTTTGGTGAAACTATCAACCTCATTAAGCAGCGCAAGACTCTTGAACATGCATCCGTTCTAGCGGAAATTGACGGAGCCCTTGAGCTTTTCGAAGCCCAGTACTGCTACGAAGAGATCCAGGGGATGGAGCGGATCCGCAAGGAGCTCATTCCGCTCGAAGCATTCCGCGAGGCCATTACCAATGCAGTCGTTCATAGGACTTGGGATGCGCCCGCACACATCCGCATCTCGATGTTCGACGACCGTGTGGAAGTCGCTTCGCCCGGCGGCTTGCCGGCAAGCATGACCGTCGATGAATATCTGTCCGACATGCTATCCGTTAGACGCAATCGTATTCTTGCCGAAGTCTTTTTGCGCCTGGGTCTTATCGAAGCCTTTGGAACGGGCATCATGCGAATTCGCGATACCTATAAGGACAGCGTCAGAAAGCCCCGGTTTCAAGTTTCGGATAACGCCATTGTGGTAACACTTCCCCTACTCATGGATAACCCGGGGCTCAAAGGCGACGAACTTATCGTATTCGGACTGCTGAGCGGAGTACACCCTCAATCGACAAGCGAGCTTGCGGCCAAAGTCACCTTTAGTCGCTCGAAGCTTCTTCGCATCCTCAAAAAACTCGTTGAGACAGGCCTGGCGACAGTTGAAGGCACCGGCAGAGGGCAGAAGTATCGCCTGCTACGCTAGTTAGCAAATGACCTGCGCGTGCTCCTCGATGGCGGCGCGGTCTTCGGCGGAGATGCTCGGCTCGCACACTACGGCGTCCAGGCTGTCCAGGCGGCAGAAGGTGTAGAAGTCGCGCTTGCCGATCTTGCTGGAGTCGGCGATCAGATAGCGCGAGTCGGCCTTGCTAAAGGCGAGCTGCTGGATGCGGCCCTCTTCCATGTTAGACGTGGACACGTCACCGTCCAAGATGCCGTTGGCGCCGATAAACGCCGCATCGATGCCCAGCGCACGCAGGGTATCCTCAGCCGTTGGCCCCACAAAAGCGGCGGTGCGGCGACGGTACATACCGCCCACGAGGCACAGGTCGCAATCTTCGCGCGCCTCGAGCAGGTTAAACACCGAAAGCGAATTAGTCACGATGCGCAGGCGAAACGCCGGCAGCATCGAGGCCATCTGCTCAACCGTGGTGCCCGTACCCAAAAAGATGGTCGAGCCCTCCTCGATAAGCTCCACAGCACGGCGCGCGATCTGCAGCTTTTCCTCGGCATGCTTGGTGCGCTTTTCGCTGTGCGAATACTCATGGCGCAGCATAGCGTGTGGACGGCCCTGCGCACTGCGGGCTCCGCCGTGCACGCGCTCGATCTCGCCCAGGCTCGCAAGCTCCTCAAGATCACGGCGGATCGTCATATCCGAGACACCTAACGCATCCGAAATCTCCTTGACCGAGACCGTTCCCTGTTCCTCGAGCAGCTGCCGAACCTTATCCTGTCGCTCCGCTTTAATCACGATGAATCCTCGCCGTTCTATGCGTGCATATCATTCAAACAGTAACGAACAAATTGTATCAGACCCGTGCGTGTCAAAAATGAACGCCCGTACAGCTCAATCATCACTTTTTTGAGAAAAATACCCCCTGCTTTAGTGGGGTGTAGTGATAATCTCGCCTGTTCGCGCTACAGTTTGTCCGAAATACCTCGATGTTAGGAACCAAATGATCACTTCCGAGCTTTTCGGCACCGCGCCGTGCGGTACCCCCGTTCATCGCTACACCCTCAACGGGCCCGAGATCTGCGTTCGCATTATGGACTATGGCGCCACCGTGCTGGGCATCGACGTGCCCGACATTCCCGGCAACGTGCGCGATGTGGTGCTGGGCTTCGATAAGCTCGAGGATTACTTTGACAACCCCGCCTGCTTTGGCGCGACCATCGGCCCCGTGGCAAACCGCACCGCGGGCGCCACGATCACCATCGCCGGCACGGACTGGCATATGCCAGCCAACGAAGGCGTCAACAACCTGCACAGCGATCTTGAGCATGGTCTGCACAAGCGCGTGTGGGATGTTGAGCTCGACGAGGTCCATAACGCCGTGCGCATGACCACCTCGCTTGAGGACGGTGAGCTGGGCCTGCCCGGCAACCGCACCTTTACGGCCGTGTTTACCGTGACACGCACCGGCCGCTTCCGTATCGAATACGGCTGCGAGAGCGACCGCGCCACCTACGTGTCCATGACCAACCACACATACTTTAACCTTGCCGGCCATAACGCCGGCATGGACTGCGAGCACTTCTTTGTTGCCAACGCTGCCCACTACCTGCCCATCAACGAGCAGAATATCCCCACCGGCGAGATCGCTCCGGTCGAGGGAACACCGTTTGACTTTCGCGAGCTGCGCCCCGTCGCTCCCGGCATGGAGGCCGACGACCCGCAGATTAAGCAGGCCCGTGGCTACGATCACTGTCTGTGCATCGATGGCTATCAGTACGGCCGCAATCTCCGCCGCGCGATGCACGTCGAGGAGATGTGGACCGGCCGCGAGCTGGACTACTACACCACTGCCCCGGGCGTGCAGCTCTACACCGGCAACTGGCTGGGCGACGAGCACGCCAAGGACGATGCTAACTATGGCTGGGGCGCCGGCTTTGCTCTCGAGGCCGAGATGTACCCCGACACGCCGCACCAGCCGTTGTTCCCGCAGGGCATTGTGGGCCCGGGTCACCCCTACAGCAATGTGATCGAATACCACTTTATGAGGCACTAAGCCCACAACGCAACATATCGCACAGCAGCGCCCGCCGGCACCACCGCCAGCGGGCGTTTTTTCATCTTTTGGGCTTGTTTTCGCTGTGACTGTATGAGTGACATATCAAAACTATGCCCATTTACTACGTTTAGCCTGGGATGCTCGACCATGCACCGGTTTTTGTTAAACTCTCGAGCCGTCTACCTGCAGTTTTGTTTTTCTCAAATTCGACATGCTCGGCGATAGCCGATCAAACGTAGTAAATGGACATAGTTTTTGACAGACGGCATCGCTCGCATCCCTCGCAAGGGCAAAATGATCCGTTTTCCTCCGTCCCCAAGGGATCACTTGAACAGATTGCCGATGGGGTCGGGATTGGAGCTGGGGAGATAGCGGATTTCTAGCTCTACGCCGAGCGCCTGCAGTTCTTTGAGGGCAGCAACGTCTGCGTCGCTCACGGCAACCGCGGGCGTTATGGGGCGCTTGCCCTTCCCTGCCTGCATATGGCCAATGCTGATCTTGGTGATTGGCACACCACCCTTAACCAGCGCGAGCGCATCGGCGGGTGAGGCCACCATGATCAGAATCAACTGGCGCGGCGTTGCGGTATGAATGATGTCGATGGTCCTTTGCACCGAGAAAAACCGCGTCCACACGCCCTCGGGCGCCGCGACCCTCATAGGCGCCCACTTGCGCGAATCCGCCGCAATCTCGTCGTTGACGATTAGGACGAGGTTGGAACCCATAGCCTCGTTCCACAGCTCGACGTCTTGCCCGTAAATAAACCGGTCATCGATACGCGTGAGAAGGATCTTGGGTTGAGCCATGGCAGTCCCATTCTGTTTGAGACTCGTAAGAGCGAGACATCACGTCTCCAATATTAGTGCATTTAAAGTGAGAAAAGCCGTCAGAACACTTGCACGGATGTGCGATGTCCCGTATCATAGACAGCCGTTGACGCCTCAGTTGCGTCACCACATGGCCGCCAGCGTAGCTCAGTTGGTAGAGCACCGCTCTCGTAAAGCGGGGGTCACCGGTTCGAGCCCGGTCGCTGGCTCCATTGCACAAGATAGCCGCCTTCGGGCGGCTTTTTTGTTGCCGATTCGCCCACTCGGTGGACTTCGGATTTAATGCTTAGGGGGCGGGGATTTACCAAAGTGAAATTTTAATGAAAAGAAACCCAGCTGCAACAATTGCCATGGTGAGGGCTCGAATTGGTCATATAGATTTAAAATAGCCACGATACCTTCTCTTTTGCTGGAACGATATATCTATACAAGGTTGTGAGCGGAAAACAAAAATACGTCGATTGCTATCCGACAAACGGGTCTGGAATTGCATTCACCGGCATTTCGGGGCAGATTGATACACATGTACGAAAGGGAACCTATGTGGTGCGTTGGGTTGGAGCTGCTGCAGGCCCGATATGGATTGCGGTCTTGCGCCCCGATGTCCAAATAGGTTTCTCTCTAGACGGGAAGTTGCTCATGGACGTCATCTATGACGGAGATGACTGGGTCGATCATTATAGTTGGAGACTAGTCGGCTCGGATGACAATGGGGATGTGGTGTTTGATGGACTATGTCCAAAGCATCTCCATCCTTTTGTCTCGTCGTTAATTGAGAGTTCCGCTCGTGTTGCCCCCTACAGCTCGGCATCGCTTCATGATACGGACGTTTTGAAGACCATACGGGAATCAATTGACGATGGCACGATGAGCGGCCCGCTGTTTTCTCGGCTTGTGGGGCTAGATGAGATTGGCTCGAAACGACTGCTTGCGGGCGAAAAGGTGGAACTCACTTATCGGTCGATGATTTCAATCCTGCGGCTAGCCGATGTTCTTCGCAAATAAATGAGGCTTCCCTATTCAAAAACAGAAAACCCCGCTAAACGTGATTCCCCTAGGGAAACACGTTTAGCGGGGGATCTTGCTCATCGTGCCATCGTCAATTGATTCCCGTATGGTGGGGTCCTAGCGTGATTTCCCTAGGGGAATCACGCCATCAGACGAATAGCTCTGCCAGGCAGTTCGCTACTCCTCCCAGTAAGCATCTGCAAGCAGCTTAAAGCAGATCTTCTTGACCGGCTGTGCGCCATCGCCCGGGAACTCGAGCGTGGGCATATGAGGCTCGCCGGCAACAAACAGCGCAAACTTGTCGTCAGCAAGATCGCCGGCGATCGAGGCGTCGGAATCGACCAGATCGTAGTCGTCCTTCTCGTCAAACTCCTGGACCAGCGTCAGGCTGCCCGTGGCAACCTTAAAGGCCTCGCGACCCTCAATGTCGATCTGCAGGTCATGATAGCGCTGATGCGTCTCATAGTGAGCCTCGGCCTCGGTACGCGTCGTGGGAGCCATGACGTTCGCAAAGACCTTGTCGCCCAGAATCTGATGGCTGCCGACCTCGAGCTCCGCCGGGTCGTTCTCCTCGAGCCAGTCGATCAGCACGTCGAGGCCCTTGAGCATTCCGCGGTACTCCTCGATATCGCCCAATGCACCGTAAATCATCTAAATCCCCTCTCGGATCGTTTCTTTGGCGGCTACTCGGCAAACGCATTGCCGACGCTGTTGCCACCCACATACGTCTCGACCAGGGTAAGGTCGGGATTGAACACGACAGCGTCGGCGTCGCGCCCCGGCATAATGCTACCGCACTTGTTGTCGGCTCTAACCATAAGCAAACATCCGATGCCAGGGCCGACGCCCAAGCCCTTACAGCTCGGTCACGACAACGCCGTTGTAGACCTCGTCCCAACGGTCCATGACCAGATGGCCAGTCATGGGATCCATGGCATTGAGCTTGCCGCAGGTGTTGGCGGTACGCAGCACCGTCTCGTCGTCTGCACCAGCAGCAATGGCATGCGCGAAGCCAGCGATAGTGGAGTCACCAGAGCCCGTGGCGTTAACGGCAGGGATATCGGGCGTCTTTGCGCGGAACGCACGGCCATTGTGGAAGCCAACGGAGCCGGCAGCGCCCATGGACACGACGACCCAGGGGATATCGGAGAAGCGGGCATCAGAGGCGAGCGCGGCGCGGAGCTCGTCCACATCGTCGGTGGTAAAGCTCGTGCCCAGAAGGCCGTTGATCTCGGTCAGGTTAGGCTTGACCAGCTCGGGCTTAATTTCGGACTTAAGGGCGGCCTCGAGCGAAGCACCCGAGGTATCGAGCAGCACCTTGGCTCCGGCGTTCTCGGCAATGCCCGTGATCTTGGCATAGTAGTCTGCCTCGACACCGCGGGGCAGAGAACCCGAAATGGTGACGACGTCGGCCTTGCCCGCAAGCTCAGTAAACTTGGCGGTAAAGGCATCGAGTTCCTCGGGGGCAATTGTCGGGCCACTCTCGAGCAGCTCGGTCTGGTTGCCGGCGTGGAGGATGTTGAGGCAAATGCGAGTCTCGCCCTTGATGGGCACAAAGTCGTTGGTAATACCGTTGGCGTCCATGAGCTCGGCCATGTAAGCGCCCATGTGGCCGCCGAGCAGACCGGTTGCCACAACGTCGTCGCCCAGCTGACCCAGCACACGGGCCACGTTGAGGCCCTTGCCGCCAGCGGTCTTTTCGGGCGTCACACGGTTAACGTCGTCGATAATGAGCTCATCGAGCTGATAGCGCGTATCGACAGACGGGTTCATCGTAACGGTGAGGATCATTTTTAGCTCCTTATCTCGCAGGCTCCTTGTGCCTCGCGATACGAGTCGACAAAACGGAATTACAGAATCTCAATCGTGAACGAGCGAACGACGGTCTCCTTGGGCTTGGCGACAAGGCAGCCGCGCTTATGCTCAAGTACGTCGTCCTCATCGGAACAGGTCGAGAGGCCGCCCCAGGGTTCAACTGCCACAAAATCGCCCTCGGGCTTACTCCACACAATGAGATACGGGAAGCCCTCAAAGCTCAGGCGGACGCCCTTGTCCTCCCCCTTCTTAGAAAGTGTGACCTGGCGGCTCTCGAGCACGTCAAAGATGGTCTCCGCAAAATCGAAGAGCTCGTGCGACAGGGGCAGCGTCTTTCCCACCATGGGGTTCTTGGAGCGGTTTGCCACATCAATCAATCCGGTCGAGGGCACGGCGGTGCAAAGCTCCGCAGCCTCGTCTTTCTCAAAGCGCAGCTCGTAGTCCGTATAGGCCTCGCCCTCATCGAGCGGACACCTGAAGCCGGGATGACCGCCGATAAAGAACGGCATGTCCTCGGTTCCCTCGTTGGTCACCTCATAGGAGACGCGCACGGCGGTATCCTCGAGCGTATAACGAGCGACAAGCTTAAACGGATACGGATAATCGCTCAGCAGCGCGGCGTTATCCTCCGAAGCCAGGCACATCGCCAGCTCGTTCTCGCCTTGGCTCAGCAGCTTCCACTCCTGTTTGCGCGCAAACCCGTGGCGAGCGAGCTTTACATGATGCCCGGCAAACGTCATGGCGCTGTTGTCGCGCAAGCCTCCGCAAATCGGGAAGCAAATCGGTGCCTGGCCGGACCACACGGCAGGATCGCCCTGCCACAAGTACTCGCGACCTCCGGCCTCGATCGAGGTAAACGAGCCACCAGCCGTGGACACCGTAATAGAAATCGAATCGTTGGAGAGAGCGTATTCCATTGCCCATCCTTTCGAACAACTGCTTTTTGCTCGCAAGAACCCGTCTCGGCCCTGACCAAAGGACAAACCCGCACGTTCATCGATACGTCCGGTATCCCAGCCATGCAACGGGGTACCATACAGACATTGATGCAATTACAGCTGAAAGGCCTTCTTATGCGAACCATCATCCTTTATGCCTCGCGCCACCACGGCAACACGAAAAAGCTCGTGGACGCCATTGTCGAGGCGCATCCCGAAATCGATACCCTCGACGTAAAGGCACTCGGTAAAAACGAGTACCCCGACCTGCACGAGTACCATTTGATTGGTGTCGCCACGGGCATCTATTACTCCGAGATCGACAAGGACATGGCACGCGTGCTCACGAACGTGCTGCAGCCGCAGGACAAGGTGTTTGGCCTTATGACCTACGGTGGCAAAAACAAGTGGTACGGCAAGGATATCGATGGCATCTGCCGCATGAGGCAGGCCATCTTTATGGGCGTCTACGGCTGCCCCGGTTTTGATACGTGGGGGCCGTTCAAGCTCACCGGCGGTGTCCAAAAGGGACACCCGACCGCTGAGGAAATTAAG
>CABUBS010000002.1 GCA_902489855.1 uncultured Collinsella sp. | reverse complement strand
GGGGTGGCTTTGTAAAGCCGTTTGTCTCCACCCGCGTAGCGGGTGGTTTAAAGCTCGCCGCTGCGCGGCCAGCAGACTAAAGTCTTGAATGAAACGCCGTTTGTGACAGTACTCACAAACGGCGTTTTTTGACCACTGGCGTGTCTGGCAGGCGGCAAGCACCACCCGAATCCGCATTTTGAACGCGCCCGAATCGGTTCTGGAGCCGGTTTTCGCGCTCTTACTCGTCCTTGGGCGCGGGGTGCTTGCAGATCACACTCATGTAGATCATGCCAAGTACGGCCGCGGTAACAGAGCCGGCGAGAATAGCGGCCTTGGCGGCCAGAACCTCAAACTGGGCCGTCGGGAAGGCGAGGCCGCTAATGAGAATCGACATCGTAAAGCCGATGCCGCCCAGAATGCCCACGCCGGCAATCATGTGCCAGTTAACGTTATGCGGCAGCTCGGAGATCTTGAGCTTGACCAAGGCGAACGTCATGCCAAAGATACCAATCGGCTTGCCCAGCAGCATGCCAAAGTACACGCCGAGCGTCACCGGGTCGGTGAGCAGCGTGCTCATATCCACGCCCACCAGGCGAACCTGTGCGTTGACGAACGCGAAAATCGGCAGGATCACAAAGTTGACCGGCGTGGAGATCAGACGCTCCATGCGGATGAGCGGCGGGGTCACGCGGTGCATGACGCGCTCGACTTTGGTGGTCGAGACGGTAAAGTCATGCTGGCCCAGGATGTGTGCCTCGTCGTCGTAGCGGTCATCGAGCAGCGGCAGGCACTCGCCCAACCAATCGGTGAGGCTATCGAGCTTGACGCCGCACTTGGCCGGGATGGTGAAGGCCAAGATGACGCCAGCAAGCGTAGCATGTACGCCGCTCTTGAACATGCAGAACCACAACAGCAGACCCAGTACCGAATACGGGGCAAGGCGGTAATGCTGCGTCTTGTTGAGCCACACGAGCGCGCAGGTCACAAGCGCGGCGGCGCCCAACCAAAACGGATTGGGGCTCTGACCGTAGAAGATGGCGATGGCGGCGATGGAAATGAGGTCGTCGGCGATGGCGAGCGTCGAGAAGAACACGCGCACGCCGTTGGGCACGCGATTGCCCAAAAGCGACAGCACGCCCAGCGCAAAGGCAATATCGGTTGCCATGGGAATGGCCCAGCCGTTGTGCGCGCCGGCATGGTTAAAGATCAGGTAGATGCAGGCGGGAACGACGACGCCGCCCACGGCCGCCAGCATGGGAAGCATAGCCTGGCGCGGGTTTTTGAGCTCGCCAACCGTCATCTCGTACTTGAGCTCAATGCCCACCAACAAAAAGAAAATCGCCATGAGGAAGTCGTTGACGAATAGCTCAACGGTGAGACCGGCCGTAAGGTTGCCCAGACCCACATACAGCGGGGTCTCCAAAAAGTGATGGATGGCCTCATAGGCATCGGTATTGGCGCAAATGACGGCGGCGATGGCGGCGAAGACCATGACGGCGGCGGAAATCGTGCCGTTCTCGGCGATGCGCTCCCAGATGTCGTGACGCTCAAAGCGCTTGCGCTCACGAACGTTGAACAGCTGCTCAGTTGCTGCCATGGGCGGCTCCTTTCACGGGAAAGCTCCCGTCTTAAAAAAGCACGGCCCGCCCAAGTGGCGGCGCCGCACTCTAACGTATTACGCTTGCATCTAGCCTACCCTGCACGACAAGCACGCAGGCATGGCCGAAAAGCGGAACCACAGGTTGAACATTATTTGTTCAACGGCGCGGGCTCGCCTGTCCAAGAGACGACGCGGCGCCGTGCACAAAAAACGACCGGAGCGCGGGGCGTCCGCGATCCGGTCGTGGCGTTTGGTCAACTAAACCTAGCAGGCGGCCATGATGGGGGCAGCGACCTGCTTCTTACGGGAGAGGACGCCCGGCATCCAGACGCCGTCGTGCTCGTCGGCAATGCCCAGGCCCTTCTGAGCGGCCTCGGTCTCGCCCTCGAGCAGGACCTGCGAGCCCTCCTCCATGATGTCGGTGATGCACAGGACAATGCCGTCAGCGCCCTTCTCGGCAGCGTAGGCGCGCATGGCCTCGCGAATCTCGTCGATCATGCCGAGTGCGCGGGTCTTGTCGACAGTCTCGTACTGGCCGATGAGCAGCTTCTTGCCGGCGGGCTCGAACATCTTGATGTCGTTGCCGACCATCTCGGCAGCGGTAAAGGAGCCGGACGGACGGGTGAGGAAGACCTCCATGCCAAACTTGACCGGGTCGACGCCCACCTGCTCGCCGAGCTTGGCGGCGACGGCGCGGTCGACATCGGTGGTGGTGGGGCTCTTGAGCATGAGCGTGTCGGTCATCATGGCCGAGAGCAGCAGCTTAGCCTGGACGTCGGAAAGCTCAACGCCGAGCACGCCGGCGAGCTTGGTGACGATGGTGCAGCTGGAGCCCCAGGGCAGGCAGATGTAGTGCAGCGGGCCGGCGGTCTCGAAGTCGCCGATGCGGTGATGATCGACAACGCCAAAGACCGTGGCGTCCTTAAGGCCGGCGACGGACTGGGCAGACTCGTTGTGGTCGGTGAGGACGACGAGCTGACCGGCCTCGACGGACTCGATCACGCGGGGCTCGGCGATGCCGGCGTCGGCGAGCAGCTTGGCGGACTCGGCCGGAAGCTGACCAAGGGCGCAGGCCTCGTAGGTGTTGCCGGCATACTCAACCTGGTTGAGCAGCTGGGACAGGACGACGGCGCTCATGATGGCGTCGTTATCGGGGTTCTGGTGACCAAAGACAAGAACGTTTGCCATGGATATCCTCCACTTGATATGTGTACTTGGACGTAGCTATGGTAGCACGCCGATGCCGAGCCTTCGCAGACGGAAGGGTCACGGCATATTTTGGGGCAGGCATGGGGGCCAAGACTGTCCCTTTTGCACCGTGTTGGTGCAAAGTAACCTGACCCCCTTGCACCAGCTATTTACCGGCGGCGCGCAGGGCTACGTAGGCGGCGCCGATGATGCCGGCGTCGTTGCCGAGCGAAGCGACCTTGATGGGCGTCTCGCGCGAGGCGGAAAGCGCGTAGCGCTGGAAGTGCTCGCGGACCTTGTCGAGGTAGACATCGGCCGAAGCGGACGCGCCGCCACCGATCAGGAACATCTCGGGGTCAACCACGTTAGCAATAAGCGCCAGGGCACGGCCGAGATAGTCGGCCATGGTATCGGCAGCTGCCAGCGCGAGCTTGTCACCCTCGCGGCAGGCCTGGAACACGTCCTTGGAATCAGAAGGCCCGGTGAGCTCGATGGGCTCGACGCCCGCCTTCTTGCACTCAGCAAGGTAGTTGCTCACCACGCCAGTGGCGCTGGAATACTGCTCCAGATGGCCATGGCCGCCACAGCCGCAGGTGCGCTCCTCAGCCGGGTTCAGGCACATGTGGCCAATCTCACCGCCAGCACCCACAACGCCCGATACCACGTCGCCGTTGACGATTACGCCGCCGCCCACGCCGGTACCGATGGTGACCATCACGACGTTCTGCACGCCCTTGGCAGAACCGAGCCAGGCCTCGCCCATGGCAGCGGCGTTGGCATCGTTCTCGTACTTAACGACCGCGTCGGGGCAGTGCTTTTGAATGGCGATCCTCAGCTCGGGCAGGTTAATGGCAATGTTGGCCTTGACCTTGGCATCGCCCGATGCCGGGATGGGGCACGGAACGGCCAGGCCAATGCCCGCCACAAAGGCACGCGGAATCTGGGCTTTGGCGACCACCTGGTCGATAGCCTCGGTCACCGCGGCAAAGCCCGCAGCGTCAACGATGGGAGGCGTGGGCACGCTGGCCTTGGCAAGCAGGTTGCCGTCCTCGTCGAACAGGCCCTCCTTAACCGAGGTGCCGCCGACGTCGATGCCGATGTAATACTGCTTAGGTTCCATGGGAGCCCACCTTTCTCGTTTAAACATTGCCTGTATGGTACCGCTCCCAAGGCAAAAACCTACCAAAAAGGGACAGGTTTGTTTTGGCAGGCTTTATCTGGGGAAACGCGAATGGTCGCTTAATAGGTCGCGCAAGACCTTCCCCAAATATAAAGGCGCCGGGAGGCGGAGACTCCCGGCGCCCGTCAAAGGGACTGTGTTGTCTGTTGGACCGCACGGCCCATCGCGGCGATAACGCCGACTAGGCCTGAAGTACCTGCAGCTGCTTGTGAATCTCGATGAGCTCCGTCGCCATGACGCGCATGGTCTCGGTACCGGCCATCTGGTCCTCGGCATGCAGCAGAATCAACGGGGCCTCGCCGTTACGCTCGCCGTTGGCCTCCTTCTTCAGAAGCCCCATGTGAACATCGTGGCCACCGTTATAGGCCTCGTCGCCCTGCTTGATAAGCTCCTCGGCGGCGTCAAAATCGCCCTCCTTGGCCTTTTGCACGGCATTGATGTACATGCTCTTGGCGGTACCGACGTAGCTGATGATCTCGAAGCAGGTCATCTGCAGTTCGTTCATATCCTCCATGCGGAGCACCTAGCCCATCACGCTGACGCAGTGGTCGATGATGCCGGCAGCGTTCATGCGGCCGTAGTCGACCATGTTGATGACCTCGACCGGAAAACGACCGGCGGCCTCCTTCTCAAAATCGCCCTTGGTGTAGCCGATCTGCGGACCAAGCAGCAACATGTCGCACTCGTCCAGGTGATCGTGGGCCTCGTTCATGGGACGAGCCTCGACCTCAATATCCAGACCACGGTTTGCAACCTCGGCCTGCATCTTCTGGACCAGCAGGCTCGTGGACATGCCGGCATTGCAGCAGAGCATGATCTTCTTCATGGTTTCCTCCTTATAACTGCGCGGCGCGCAGACGACAACTGGTTGTATTCCTTGCGGCTATTGTGCCCGCTCCCCTGTATCTTTACGCAAGGGAGAGAGCCGCGGGCACCGGCACCGCGTACCGGCGCCCGCAAAGGTGAAAGGGACGAACGTTAGGCGTTCTACTCGGCGAGAGCCTCCTGCTTGGCGATTGCCTTCTCGGAAATCTTCATAAAGGGCAGGTAGACGGCCATGCCAATGACAATCTCGAGAGCCTGCCACACGCCGGCGCGCCAGTCAAAGCCCGTAGCGAGCAGGGCATTGATGACGGGAGGCATGGTCCAGGGCACCTGGGCGATGCAGGGGCTGATGATGCCTGCGCAGGTAAGGCCATAGGTGATGCCGATGAACAGATCGGGAAGAAGGACGAACGGGATCATGAGCGGCAGGTTGTACACGATGGGGTAACCGTAGATAACCGGCTCGTTGATGTTGAACAGACCAGGCAGGATAGCCATCTTGGAAACGGTCTCGGAAGCCTTGTTCTTGGAGAACAGGAGCGTGTCGAGCAGAAGCATGAGGGTGCAGCCCGAGCCGCCGATGAGGGCGAAGCTGTTAACGATCTGCATGTTCATGTAGTGATCGGGCTGGATGGTGCCACCGGCGGCAAAGGTAGCCATGTTGTCGACGATGAGCATGGTCAGGATCGGCTCGACGGTAGCGCCAGAGATGGTGGACTGGTGAATACCGACGCAGAACAGCAGGTTAGCAAGGGTGTAGATGAGGATAACAGCCCACGGACCGGCGTTCATGATGCTCTTGAGCGGGTTGGAGATGCACGTGGAGATGATGGTGCACAGATCGGTGCCGGCGCACACGGCGAGCAGGGCTGCGGCAAGAGCGAAGATCGCGAGGTTGAGCAGCATCGGGATCATGACGTTGAAGGAGTTGGAGACCGCGGGAGGCACGCCCTCGCCCAGCTTAACCTTGAGCTTCTCGACGCCAGAAATCTTGATGAAGAGCGAGACGGAAAGCAGGGCGATGATAATAGCCGAGAACAGACCGTTGGTGCCGGTGTTGGCAGTCGAAAGGGCGCCCGTGACCTCGGCGGAGGTGATCTTGTCGGTGAGCAGCGGGCTCGCGGCGGCAAGCGAGGCGGTGATCTGCTGCGGCATCATGATGACGAAAGCAGAGATAGCGACGACCACGCAAGCGAGCGGGTTATCGAAACGCTTGTTCTTAGCGAGGCTGTAGCCAATCAATCCGGCCAAGATAATGGCAGAGACGTTGAGGGTGCCCAGCGTAATTGCCGAACCCCACGTCTGAAGGTTGGCAAGGCCCGCCGCATCGAGCGGGAACAGAGGGAACACGACGTTGTTAATAAGAACCGCGATACCCGCAAGGATATAGAGCGGCGTGATGGTCGCGAAGGCGTCACGCAGGGAACGCAGGTGAACCTGGTTTCCCACCTTCGCAGAGACCTCGGCAAACTTGTCGAGGAAGCTCTTTCCGTTGTCACTGGCCATGATTGCTCCTAACTTTCAAATCCGGCCTTTTCCTATGCGCACGGTGGTCTGTCGCCCTCTGCCACCAGATGTGCCATGTGTTGCGCGCAGCGGCGCGCGGTCTGGGCGTTCGCCCGTTCGCTAATCAACCACGTGAGTCGTGGCGACCTGCTTGAGCCAAGCTGCCGACTTCTTAAGGCGGCGCTTGTAGCCGTCCATAAGGTCGACCTCGACAAAACCGTAACGGTTCTTAAAGGCATTCGCCCAAGACCAGTTATCGATGACGGCCCAATAATGGTATCCACGGCACTTGGCGCCCTCGGCAATTGCCTTGGCAACCCACTCCAGGTGCTGGCGTACAAAGTCGACGCGGTAGTCATCCTGGATGGTTCCTTCGGCGTCTCGGTTCTTGTATTCGTCCATGATGCCGATGCCGTTCTCGGAAACGAACCACTCAAGATCGGGGTAGTTCTTAGCGCAGTCCATGCCAAAGTCGTAGAGGCCCTGCGGGTAGATCTCCCAGCCGCGGCTCTCGTTCATAACGGCGTCGGGCCACACGTACTCGTCGGCAAAGTGCGGCAGACCGTACTGGTCGATCTTGCTCGCCGGCGCCTGAACGCGCGTGGGGTGGTAGTAGTTGCAACCGAGCCAGTCGACAACACCCTGCTTAAGAATCTCTTGGTCGCCGGCACGGAACGGAAGCTTAACGCCGCCCTCGGCCAGGCTGTCGAGCACGTCGGCGGGAAGCTCGCCCTTGGTAATGAGGTCGAGCCACCAGCGGTTGTTGATGCCGCTGGTCATACGCACGGCCTCGAGGTCCGCCTCGCTGGGGTTCTCCTTGGTGTAGACCGGGGTAAAGCAGTTGATCATGCCGATCTTGGCATCGCTGCGAACGGCGCCCTCGTCATAGGCGCGACGGTAGTTGGCCACGGCCAGCGCATGTGCCAGCGAGATGTGATACTGCACGGTGCGAGCGCGGCTAAAGTCGTGGAGCTGCGGGAACCACACGCCCTCCTGATAGCGCTGCTCGGGCTCGACGATGGGCTCGTTAAAGGTGAACCAGTACTTGATCTCCTGGCCAAACTCGTGGAAGGCGACGTCGGCGTAATGTGCGTAAGCCTCGACAACCTCACGGCTCTCCCAGCCGCCACGGTTAAAAAGGTAGGTGGGCATGTCAAAGTGGTACAAGTTGACAAACGGCTCCAGGCCGGCTTCGCGAGAGGCGCGGAACAACTCGTGATACCACGCGGCGCCTTCCTCGTTGAGGTTGCCGTCGGCATCGAGCAGACGGCTCCACTGGATGGAAGTGCGATAGGTATCCAGGCCCAAGTCCTTCAAAATGCGAAGGTCTTCCTGGTACTTGGCCATAAAGTCATTGCCGGCGTAAGAGCCAACGCAGTTGTAGAACGAGCCCAGATCCTGGATGGACCAGGTGTCCCACAGGTTCTCGAGCTTGCCGCCCTGGTTCCACTGACCCTCAGTCTGCGGGCCGGACATAGCAGCGCCAAAGAAGAAGTCGTTGGGCAGCTGATACTGTGCCATCAAAGTCCTCGCTTTCGTGTTCTAGAGCTTCCGGTTGGAGACGGGTTTGCTTTGGCAGGTTATCCGGCGCGGGCGCGCACCGGTCATACCGATATCCAACCCGCCAAAACAAAACCGTCCCCAAACGGTCGATCCTGTTCTGCGGAAAGATTCCGTTCGTTGCTTAAACTATAGCGCTCTAATTCTAAAAGTAAAGCGTCTTTTTCTTTTTTCTTTCTCGAGCTTCTTAGATAAAGGTTATATGGGTGCCTTGTTAAGGGTTATACTTACTTGCGTATTGATATATGTCGGAAAGGAGGTTCAATGATTCCCAAATACGAGGCGATAGCTGCAGATATTCGTCGAAGCATCGAGGATGGCACTCTTAAACCGGGCGACAAGCTTCCCACCGTCGTTGAGTTCTGCGAGCTCTATAGCGTTTCCAAAATCACCGTCAAACGAGCTATCGAGCAAATCACCGAGGAAGGTCTTATTACCAGCCGACGCGGATCGGGTACCTACGTTAAGGACACGGCGGGACTTCCCGGTCAGGCGTTTTTCCAGGGCAAAAACGACCGTGCCCAGGGCTTTTCGTATGAGCACCGCGGGGAGAAGGTGACCTCGGTGGTCTACGATTTCTCGATTGTTAATCCACCAGCGGACATCGCAGCCCAGCTGGGAATTGCCGAGGATGACTTTGCCTATCACATCGTGCGCGTGCGTCAGGCCGATGAGAAGCCCATCGTTATCGAGTACACCTACATGCCCCTCGAGCTGATTCCAGGCCTTAAAAAGAAGGACCTGTACGGATCGGTCTACCACTTCATCCGCGAGCAATGTGGGCTGAAGATTTCGAGCTTCCACCGTACCATTCGCGCCGTGGCAGCAACCGAGGAAGAAGCCGAGCGCTTGGACACCAAGCCTGGCTCTCCCCTGCTCGAGCTCACCCAGATTGGCTTTTTGAACAGCGGCGCCGCCTTTGAGTATTCGGTCTCGCGCAACGTTGGCGACCGCTTTGAGTTGCACAACGTAACGTTGGCATAGGTTTTTGTAGTCATCCGGGCGCTCGCTTTGAGCTGTTTTGTGCAGCGCCCGCGCAACACAATGGGGGTATGAACATGTCCGATTTGATTAAGCTGACGCCGATCTTCCACGAGAAGATCTGGGGCGGTCGCCAGCTCGAAACCGTATTTGGCTACGACATTCCCGATGGCCCCATCGGTGAGTGCTGGGCCATCTCGGCCCACCCCAACGGCGACTGCCAGATTGCGGAGGGCCCGTATGCCGGCCACACGCTGTCGTGGCTGTGGGCCGAGCATCGCGAGCTCTTTGGCAACTGCGAGGGCAAGGAGTTCCCGCTGCTCATTAAGATTCTGGACGCCAAGGACGACCTTTCGATCCAGATTCATCCCAACGACGAGTACGCTGCCGAGCACGAGAACGGTAGCCTGGGCAAAACCGAGTGTTGGTATGTGCTGGACTGCGAGCCCGACGCCACGATCATCGTCGGCCAGCGTGCCAAGGACCGCGCCGAGGCCGCACAAATGATCGAGGACGGCCGCTGGGACGACATGCTCAACGTACTGCCGATCCACAAGGGCGACTTTTTCCAGATTGATTCCGGTACCGTGCACGCCATCAAGACCGGCACGCTCATTTTGGAGACGCAGCAGTCGAGCGACGTGACGTATCGCCTGTACGACTACGACCGTCCCGGCACCGATGGCAAGCTGCGCCCGCTGCACATTGAGCAGAGCCTCGACTGCATCGACTTTGATGCTCAGGCTCCGACCGACGGCACGGTGACCGCGCCCGAAGTCGATGGCGTGACCGAGCTCGAGTCTAACTCCTGCTACACCGTCGATCGTGTGCGCGTCGACGGCAGCAAGACCCTCGACCAGCGCTGGCCCTTCATGTGCCTGTCGGTCATCGACGGCGAAGGCACCGTCTGCGGCGACCCCGTCCACAAGGGAAGCCACCTGCTGGCCCCCAGCACCGTCAGTTCCATCGACCTCGAAGGCAAGATGGAACTAATCATCAGCCACCTCTAGGTCGCACCAACAACCCAAACGCAACAAGGGGCTCCCCCGTTCTTTAACGGGGGAGCCCCTACTCATATCTATTAATCTATCAGCCCACCCGGCTCTCCAGACCAAAAAGCGAACGAGCAAAGCGACGTTCGTCCAGCAACGTTACCCAAGGACCTGGGCGGGCGTATAGGGCAACATCGATCGCGAGATCCGCACGAGCCGGAGAGCACTTAATGTGCTCTCCGTGCGAGCAGGACTGCCCGAGCAGGCGATGTTGCCCTATACGCCCGCCCAGGTCCGCCGGGATCACGACAGCTTAACGATCGGTGCAAAACCTTTCATAAGCTTTTTGGTCTGGCCGGTCTTTTCGAATTGAACCTCGATCATGTCTCCAGCGACCGAGATCACGGTACCCGTGCCAAAGGTCTTGTGGCTCACGGTATCGCCCGCGGCAAAGTCCTGCGATGCGCTGGCACGATCGACCTTGCGCTCCACCGTCGGGGATACCTTGGATGACGGCTTTTTGGCTCGCGGCGCGCCCGAGCCAAAAGTCGAGGCAACACGGCCGGCGTCGGGCGAAACCCCACGATGGCGCTCGGTGCCATAAGTGTTGCCGCCAAAGAAGTCATCGAAGCTCGATCCGCTGCGCGATCCAGAGCCGCCGGTCGAGTGCGTATGCGAGCCAAACACCTTGCCGCCATACATGTCCGAGCCCATACCCGAGCCAAACGTGCCGTGACGGTCGCCGCGCTTCTCCCAGCCCGTGCCCTCAAAACCGGCAGAACCGATACCGCTAAACTCGATGTCCTCAAACGGAATCTCGTTGAGGAAGCGCGAGCGCGGGTTGGCAGAGGTCGAGCCGTAGGTGCGACGCGTGGCCGCATAGGTCAGGAACAGGCGCTTGCGAGCACGCGTGATGGCGACGTAGGCCAAGCGGCGCTCCTCCTCGAGCTTGCCCGGATCGTCACTGCCGCCAAAGTCGTGCACGTGCGGGAAGATACCCTCCTCCATGCCGGCCACGAACACCGCCGGGAACTCCAGGCCCTTGGCGGAGTGGATGGTCATCATGGTGATGGCATGCGTCTCGCCGGCCAGGGAATCCAAGTCGGAGCGCAGGGCCAGCCACTCCATGAGTGCCGGCAGCGCCTTACAGGTGAGCGGACCGTAGGTGCGCTCGATCTCGTCGGCATGCACGGCGCCCGCCGGCAGCTCAGTCGGCGCGGCATACGCGTTGCCCGCGATGGCGGCAGCCAGGGCATCCTGCGGCGAGAGCGCCGGGGCCGCCAGGCTATCGAGCGGATTGGAACCCGCGGCATCACGCGCGCCAACGAGCGCCTCAAACGAAGACACGGGCGCAGACGGGCCGGGCTCGGGCGCAGGCGCGCTCACCACAACGGGCTCGGGCTCAACGTCGGCGGGCACATCGGCAACACCAGCAGCGCGCAGCTCTTCCAAGCTCTCGAGCGTGCCTTCGATATCCTCGTGCGTCTCCTCAAATTCGGCAGCGACGCCCAGGAATTCCTGGATGTTCTCGGCGCGACTCTCGGACTCCATGGTGCCCTCGGCGCGGAAAGCCTGCAGCAGGCCCGTCTTGTCGACAATCATCTCGACGACGTCCTTGAGCTCGCCGTCCATGCGGCGACCCTCGCGCACCAGCGCCACAAAGCTCGACAGGCCGTTGCGCACCTTGGCGCTAAACATGCCCGTCTCGGCCGTCGCAATCTCACAGGCTTGGAAGAACGAACAGCGGTTGTCGCGTGCCAGCTGCTCAATCTTTTGAATCGAAGTGGAGCCAATGCCGCGGCGCGGCGTGTTGATGACACGCTTGACGCTCATCTCGTCGGCCGGGTTCACGATCATCTTGAGGTAGGCCATGACGTCGCGGATCTCGGCGCGGTCGAAGAATCGCGTGCCGCCGACGATCTTATAGGGCACGCCCGCGCGCAGGAACATATCTTCGAGGATACGCGACTGGGCATTGGTGCGATAGAACACAGCGATGTCGTCGTAGCTCGTGCCCTTGGAGTGCAACTTTTCGATCTCACCGGCAATCCAGCGGCCCTCGTCGCGCTCGTCGCTCGCCTGGAAGGCCTGGATCTTCTCGCCATCGCCCTCGGCCGTAAACAGGCGCTTGTCCTTGCGCTGCGAGTTGTGGCGAACAACGGCGTTGGCGGCGCTCAGGATGTGACCCGTGGAGCGATAGTTCTGCTCCAGCTTGACGGTCTTGCAGTTTTTAAAGTCCTTCTCAAAGTCCAGGATGTTGGTGATGTCGGCGCCGCGCCAGCTATAAATGGACTGGTCATCGTCGCCTACGACCATGAGGTTTTGATACTTGGCGGCCAGCAGGTTGGCGATCTCGTACTGGACGTGGTTGGTGTCCTGATACTCGTCGACGCTAATGTAGCGGAAGCGCTCCTGGTACTTGTCGAGCACCTCGGGGCGGGTGCGCAGCAGCTCGAGCGTGCGCACGAGCAGGTCATCGAAGTCCATCGCGTTGGCGGCGCGCAGGCGGCGCTCCAGCTCCATATAGACCTGTGCGGCCTTTTTGTCGTTGGGGCTGTCGGCGGATTTGAGCATGTCCTCGGGCCCGATCATGGCGTTTTTGGCCGAACTGATCTTGCTGCGGATCATATTGATGGGGAATTGCTTTTGCTCGATACCGAGTGCCTGCATAATGTCGCGCACCATGCGCTTGGAATCGTCGTCATCGTAGATGGTGAACTGACCGGTGTAGCCCAACAGGTCGGCGTCCTCGCGCAGCATGCGCACGCACATGGCATGGAAGGTGCACACCCACATGCCGCGGGTGCCGCTGGGAATGAGCGCCGCCAGACGCTCGCGCATCTCGGCCGCGGCCTTGTTGGTAAACGTGATGGCAAGGATCTGCCAGGGCTTAACACCCAGGTCGTCGAGCATATGGGCGATACGGAAGGTCAGGACGCGGGTCTTGCCCGAGCCAGCACCGGCAAGAACCAGCAACGGACCCTCGGTCGTCAGGACGGCCTCGCGCTGGGCGGGATTAAGGCTGTCGATGTCGACGAGTGGCTTGGCGGGCTTGGGTGCCGGCGCGGGAGCGTCGTAGATGTCGAGCGGGACGAGCTCGGGCTCCGGCGCAGCGGGGGCAGTGTATGCATCGAGCGGCACGGGTTCCGGCGCGGGTGGCACGGGTACCGTGGCATTCTTTTCCCAGGGCAAGGGCTGGGTCATGGGCGACTCCTCATCTGACGGACGGCGCGCCTGCGGGCAGCGCCATAGTTTGAGCCGTACCAGTATACCGAGCCGCGCGGACACCGACGCAAATCACACCACGACTCCGCGCACCGCCACCACCCAAGCTCCCCCAAATAAGTTGCGGTGAAATAGTTCCTGAAACCAGCCTTCTGGCCCTCAAACAGGAACTATTCCACCGCAACTTCGATTGGCTTGGAGGGATAGAATATCTGTGTGATTTGCCCCGTCCCTACATGGCAGGAGGGCTGTTGTGAAGCATAAGGTGCTCTATTACATGGTCGACGGTTCGACCGAGGCGGGTCAGGCGGCGCTCGACGCAATCGAAGGCGGCGACCAGATTGAGTTGGTTGGCTGCGCGCACGAGCCCAATGTCTGCCCCACTGCCGAGCAGCTGGCAGGCTGCGAGGGCTTTGTCGGCGAGTTCGGTCCCGTTGACGATGCATGTGCCGACGCTATGGCAGCCGCGGGAATGCGCGTCGTCTCGAACATGTCCATCGGCCTGAACCATGTGGCAGTAAATCGTCTGGCCTCCTACGGCATTACCGTCACCAACTGTCCCGGGTACTGCTCGGACGACGTCGCTCAACACGCCATCGCCTTGATGCTTGACTTGATGCGACAGGTCACGTTGCTCAACCGCGACGTGCGCGACGGCGCCTGGAATCCGCTGGGCGGCTACACCATGCATCGCACGCAGGGCCGCACGTTGGGATTGGTCTTTTTTGGCAGCATCGCGCGTGCTGTTGTGCCCATCGCGCAAGCGCTCGGCATGAAGGTACTGGTGTGGGCGCCGACCAAGACGGCAGAAGAGCTTGCCGCCGCCGGTTGCGCCAAGGCTCAAACGCTCGATGAACTGCTCGGCGCATCGGATATCGTCAGCCTGCATTGTCCGCTGATTCCCGAGACCGAGAAGCTGATTGGCAAGCGCGAACTTGCGCTTATGAAACCCACGGCATTTTTGATTAACACGGCCCGCGGGCCCATCGTGGATGAGAATGCCCTAGTCGCCGCGTTGGACGAGGGCATCGCCAGCGGTGGCACGCGCGGCATCTGCGGCGCCGCGCTCGACGTGCTCGCCGATGAGACCGCGCCCAACCAGGCTCTGATCTCACACCCGCGCTGCATTGTCACGCCCCATTGTGCGTACAGCACGCAGGAAGCCTACGACACCGTCCGTCGCATGTCGCTGCAGGCCGTAGTAGACAAGCTCGTCTTTAACCGCAAGCCCGAACACACCGTTACCGAATAATTGGTGCAAAGTAACCTGACCCCAATGCACCAATCACGAAACCGCCGATGTCATGGCAGCAGCAGCGAGCGGCGGCCAGAGCGAACAAATTGGCATGAAAAGAGGGCGGCATAGACCTTTTGGTCATGCCACCCTCTTTGAATGACAAGTTGTCGCTCTGGCCGCCGCGCAGCGTCAACCAAGTTACAGGCCGAGCATAGGCTCCAGAACGAAGAAGTACGCGAGCACCACGATGCCCAGGATGATGCGGTAGACGCCGAAGCACTTGAAGTCGTGACGGCGAACGAAGCCCATAAGCCACTTGATGGCAATGAGCGACACCACAAAGGCGACGACGCAGCCCACGCCCAAGATGGCGATCTCGTTGGTGCCGAACGTGCCTCCCTTGATGAAGTACTTGACCAGCTTGAGCGCACTCGCGCCAAACATGACAGGGATGGCCAGGAAGAACGTGAACTTAGACGCCACCGAGCGCGTGCAGCCCAAAAGCAGGCCGCCGATGATGGTAGAACCGGAGCGAGACGTACCAGGCACCAGCGAAAGCACCTGGAAGCAGCCGATACCCAGCGCAGTCTTCCAGCTGAGGTCCTCGAGCGTGGCGATGGAGCCAAAGTCCAGGTTCTCGTCATCGTCCTCATCCTCGGCAACAGCCGCCGCGGGCGCCGCAAAGTGCGCACCGGCGGGACGTCCGCCCGCCACCACGGCACGCGAGCCAAACGAACCCGCAACGGCCATTTCCTCGCGCTTGCTGGCACGCCAGTTCTCGATCACGATAAACAGCACGCCGTACACGATGAGCGCCAGCGCCACGACGGGAGCGTTATAGAAATGCTCCTCCATCCAGTCGTTGAGCGGCAGGCCAATCGCCGCGGCGGGAATACAGCCGAGCACGATCTTGCCCCACAGCACCCAGGTGTCGCGACGGCCCTCCTTGCCCTTGCTAGGCGAGAACGGGTTGAGCTCGTGGAAGAACAGCACACAGACGGCCAGAATGGCGCCAAGCTGAATCACGACCAGGAACATATTCCAGAACGTCTCGCTCACGTTCATCTTGACGAACTCGTCCACCAAGATCATGTGGCCCGTCGACGAAACCGGCAACCATTCGGTGATGCCCTCGACCAGGCCCATGAAGGCAGATTTTAGAAGCTCGATAATATCCAAAGGGACCCCCTCGTTTGACACCCGCCGGTAGATGTTCTGCGGACGATGCGGGCGATGTCCCATTATCAACCGTAACGGCGTGCCCAAACCGACCCTTACCAAAAAACTCGCCCGTTCACAGAATTGCGAGCGGTCAAACTGGAATCCTTGGGTATAACTGCAACAAGGTAAAGTGTCCGGCGGCCAACGCACCCGCGTCCGCCCGACGCACGAGCCCCGCGCCCGTGCGATAGACCAAGGAGGGAACCATGAACGAGGGCTACACCAAGGTATTTGTTTCACTCGACGGTACTGAGCAGCAGGATTTTGTGCTCGCGCGCGCCATCAAGGTCGCCGCGAACAACGGCGCCAAGCTGATTATCGGGCACGTGATTGATTCGACGGCGCTCGAGAGTGCCGGAGCCTACCCGGTCGACCTAGTTAATGGCTTGGAGGAGGCCTTTAACAACTCGATCGCCAAGCAGCTCGAGGAAGCCAAGGCCAATCCCGACATTCCCGAGGTCGAAGTTATGATTCGCGCCGGCCGCATTCGCGAAACCCTCAAGGACGAGATGCTCGACGTGGTCAAGCCCGACCTGGTGCTCTGCGGTGCCCGCGGCCTATCCTCGATTAAGTATGCGCTGCTGGGCTCGATTTCGACGTTCCTGCTGCGTAACACGGACTGCGACATTTTGGTCGTGAAGTAGGTTCCTTCCCGTCGGCGCAAGGCCTGCGGGGTTATCACGCCGACGTCCTCGCCGCTTCGCGGCTGCGGGATGTCGGCTTAGATAGCCCCTCCCGGCCTTGCGCCTTCGTCACCGTACTTCAACGAGTTATCTGATTAAAAGATGGCGTGCCGCCCCGTTTGGGGCGGCACGTTTTTGTTATGGGGCGATTCTGTTTAGGCGGGTTTGTACTTCTGGAATGATCTTATCGAACATTGCTTCTGCCTCAGGGAAACCTTCTTCTTTGAGGCTGCGCGCTGCATCTCTCAGTGCGTCTGGCACCTCACTGCAGGTGTCGTTAATCATTCCGGTGACGATCCCCTGGGGCAAACCCGCCTCGGCCATTTGCCTCAACACCGACTCGCGAGTCACATCATCGATTTTTCGGCTTCCGCCAAACGAAACCCCCATCTCGCGAACGAGATTGGGATAGATCGTTGTACACAACACGTCGTAGAGCGGCGCCAACCTCACTTGCTTCCAGTCCTCGTCCCACACGAGTGACCAATTCTTAAGATGGTTGTCGCAGTTTCCTACGGCATAATCGAACAGTTGGTTATAGCCAACAAGAAACCTATCCTCCATCTGATTCGTCGACACCCTTCGTACCGCGTCGACGATAAGCCCCAGGTAATTGACGCCCGTTGGCTCATATTTAAGCTCGCGCGAAATGCCTTTTGCCTGACAAATGTCCTCCTGGTGCAGACGATTTGGAACCAGCAGCCCATCGAGCGAACGACCACCATTAGACATCGCTCGGTCAAACCGCTTCACGGCGATAATCGGTTCGGCATCTTCAACTCGAATTAGAAAGCACTCTTCGGCTGATAGATCCATCAGCGAAGCAGCTCTCACGCACATCGCTTCACAAACCGTCTCGCCCGGAAACGCCTTCGACCCCGCTTTGAGGATATGCGTCGATGGGGCTGCCCCGTGGGGCAGATACCATCCGCCGCATGAGTCATCACCCGCATGGTAGAGGCCGATTTTCGCCTGAGCGCCCGCAAGGGAAATTCGACTCTCGAGCGCAAGACCAAAGGCCACCTCCGCTGGCGCGTACGCCAGCTTGTTCAGCTGCTTCTCCCCTATCTCCTCATAGCCCATTTCGAGACCGTCGGCCGAAGGTTCTCGCGTCAAAATCAAAGCGCCAACGGGTTCGTTGCGAACCAAATCGAGGACCTTAAAGTAATCGCCGCGTTCCGCCCGAGCCTTTTTCTCAAGGTCTCTATTGAGCTGTCCCTCTGGAATAATGCCGGAGAAAAAGGAGCTCGTTACGTCCGGGCTGAATGTCTCGGCCGACAAGGGCAACGAGGACGAAATCGGAACCGCGTCAGCATTCTCGAGGTACTCGGGGACATAGGTGAATAGCGGAAGCCCAGCATTCTCTTCCAATATGCCAAGCAGCTGGTAGGATCCCTTAAACTCACGATGAACGAACAGCGTGCCGCCCATTATTTTCCCCTCACCTTCAGAATAAAATCGATATCCACAATGGAGGCGTAGTCGAAAATGACGCCGATTTCGACCGTTGTCCGCCCCCGCTCGATATCGCCTATCACACGAAGGCTGCGACCCGTCATAGTCGCGACGTCGCGTTGAGTTAGGCCAAGCTCACGCCTTCTAAGCCTAAGGGCCTTCCCCATCTCGCCCGGATCGAAAACCATGCGTTCCGAGAAAGCAGTTTCAGACGGCTTAAGTTTGATGCGTCCATCGAGCACTTTAGTCGTTGTCACCGTTCTCATGCCGCTCCTTAGCTATGTTCCCAGTCGTGAACATAGTATAGAACTGTAAAGCTATGTTCCCGAACGTGAATATAGCTTTACAAGTAATACCTATATTCACGTTCGTGAACATAGTAGCCAAAGCAATCGTCATCCTCCTAAACGAGAAGATTCCGTCGATTGCGCCACGCGGACCGGCTACTCGAAGTATTGGAACTTGTTCGTTGAGAAGGCAAAGGTTACGGTGAATCCTTTGCCGGGGTCGGAGGCTGCGGTGACGGCGATGCCCATTTTGGAGCATAGGCGCGCCACCAAGTAGAGGCCGATGCCCGTTGCGCGCTTGGTCGTGCGGCCGTTGTCGCCGGTAAAGCCCTTCTCGAACACGCGGGGCAGGTCAGCTGCGCTCACGCCGCAACCATTGTCGGCAACGGTAAGCTCGATGCGCTCGCTCGCCTGGCCTTCGTCCAGCAGCGCGCCCGAAAACGTGATCTTCGCACCGTCCTCGCGCGCGTATTTAATGCTGTTCTGGATGAGTTGGCCCAGAATAAACTCGAGCCACTTCTCGTCGGTAAAGACCTCAAAGTCGAGGTTCTCACACACCGGTGCCACGTGCGCCGCGATGAGCTCGCGCGCGTTGGCCTTAATCGCGCCCGTCACCAGGGCCTTGAGGCTCCAGCGGCGAATCAGATAGTCGCGCTCCACGACTTCCGAGCGCGCATAGTAGAGCGCCTGGTCGATGTAGCGCTCCACGCGGGCCAGCTCGCGACCCAGGTCATCCACGCGCGACAGGTCGTCTTCGCTGCCGTCCAGGTTTTCCAAGATCAGATGGGCTGCCGCCAGGGGCAGCTTGGCCTCGTGGACCCAGCTCTCGATATAGTCACGATAGTCGTCGGTCTGGCGGCGACCTTCCGCTACCTCATCGCAAGCCGCCTTACCCACGCGGCGCAGGACCTCGTACTCGAGCTCGCCCTCGGCATAAGTCGGGCACTGTACCATCTCCTGCACCCACGCGGGGCTCTCCAGCTCCTCGGCCGCGCGCTCCAGCTGGCGCAGAAAACGACGACGGCGCGCGTACTCGATCACAACGCCTAGCATGCCAAAGATAAGAGACACGCCGACCGCAATGACCACGATAGAGACAGGCGCCCCGGCGACCGTCAGCACAAAGCAGCTCAACAGCACGCCGCACGTCCATACGGCGACGGGGAGCAGCGCGTCTTTAAAGAACTTGGCAAACGACATGGCCGGCCCCTAGACCGAATAGCCCTGGCCGCGGTGCGTGGTCAGATACCCCTTGATGCCGTTTTTTTCGAGCGTAGTGCGCAGGCGGTTGATGTTGACGGTGAGCGTATTGTCGTCCACAAAGGCATCGGAGTCCCACAGGTCCTGCATGATGGCCGAGCGCGAGACGATTTTGCCCGCGCGGCTCAGGAGCAGCGAGAGGATACGAAGCTCGTTTTTGGTGAGCTCGGTGCTGTCGCCGGTTGCCGTGTTGGTGACCGCGGAGCGGGCAAGGTCGAGCTCCAGCCCCTTGTGGACGAGCGTGCTGCGCTCGCCGGCCGCCGAGGTGCGACGCAGCAGCGCATTGATGCGCGCCACGAGCACACGGGCGCTGTAGGGCTTGGGGACAAAGTCGTCCGCGCCGAGTGTCATGGCCATGACCTCGTCGATCTCGGTTGTACGCGACGTGAGGACGATGATGGGGACCTCGGACTCGCGGCGGACTTCATGGCAGATATGCTGGCCGTCTTTGACGGGAAGCGTGAGGTCGAGCAGCACCAGGTCGGGCGTTGCGGCCAAAATGTCGCGCGAGACATGCTCAAACGATTCGCAGGCCTCGACCGTAAAGCCGGCACGGGCCAGGATGTCGACGAGCTCGCGACGGATGGGTTCGTCGTCCTCAACGATATAGATCAGCGCCATGGATTACGCTCCCCTCTTGGTTGTCTTGCCACCATTATGGCTGCGAAACTGCAGGCGTGCGCCACGCGCGGTGCCAAGGTGACAGAACTGTTCGCGAGCGGAGGGGTGCTGGGCCCACCTCATGCTCGCGACGGATACGGGGAACAAAATGATTTTTTAATCCCCGTCCCAGAAAAATCATTTAGCGGCGGGCGCGGAGCTTTTCGTAGCCGTCGGCAAAGAAGGCGACCGTGGTGACGTCGGGCTCGGCGGCATCGGCGTCGGTGGCGGGAACCACGCCGTGCTCGTCGCTCACTAGGAACAGCGCGCCCTTAAGCTGCGCGGGAATATCTACGCGCGTGACCGAGATGCCCTTGGTCTGGGCCAGCTGTTCGATGAGCGTCGCCGTGCCGCACAGGCACTCGTCCGCCGGCGCCACAAAGGCAAGCTCGCCGTTGTTGACGGCAGCGAGCAGCTCGGGCGCCACGCCGGTCTCGTCGGCCTCGGAGCGAGCCTCGGCAGAACGGGCACGCAGCGCCTTGGCCGACGTGTCGGCCAGCGGCTCGTACTCCCCCACCGTCATGGCGGCGTTGCCGTTGATATCGATCACCAGCATGAGCACGCCGTCGCGGGCGGTGTAGTCGCCCTCGGCAAGTGACCACTCAACGTGCTGCTTGGCCCAGCTGAGCATGTTATGGGTAAGTGGTTCGCCCTGCACCAGGCGCTCAGACAGCGCGCGGATGTGACGGTTGAGCATGGGCACCTTTTTGTTGGACATGCGCCAACGGCAGATGAGCGCGGGCTTGTCGAGCGTGAACTTCTCGACCGCCTCCTGATTGGCGCAAAAGTCCTCGTACGCACGCTGATCCTCGGCATTACCAAACAGTTCGGCATCATCAATCTGGGGCATGGTTGTACCTTTCGTGTTAGTCATTCCGTCCTCTTATACCAAAAAGACGGCCCTCCAAACGGAGCGACCGTCTTTTGCAGAGATTATTTTGTCCCAGGGCGGAACTTAGTGGCGGAAGTGGCGGGCGCCGGTGAAGACCATTGCGATGCCATGCTCGTTGCAGGCCTGGATGCTTTCGTCGTCGCGCTTGGAGCCGCCGGGCTGGATGATGCAGGTCACGCCGTGCGCGGCAAGCACGTCGACGTTGTCGCGGAACGGGAAGAACGCGTCGCTTGCACAGGCAAAGCCGCCCTTCTCCACGCCCTCGCGCTCGCAGAAGTCCTCGGCGCGCTCGCAGGCAAGTAGCGCAGAGTCAACGCGGTTAGGCTGACCCGGGCCCATGCCAATGCCGGCCTTACCCTTGGAGACCAGGATGGCGTTGGACTTAACGCCCTTGCAGACCTTCCAGGCAAACTCGAGCTCGGCCATCTCGGCGTCGGTGGGCTTGCGGTCGGTGGGGAACGTAAAGGTCGCGGGATCCTCGGTCACATGGTCGACTTCCTGCACCAGCATGCCGCCGTCGATGGAGCGCAGCTCCACCTGGGCGCCGTGGTCCACGCCGCCGGTGGCCAGCACGCGCAGGTTGGGGCGCTTAGCCATGCGCTCGAGCGCCTCGGCAGTGTAGCTCGGGGCGATGATGACCTCGACGAACTGCTTGTTCTGATCGGCAAAGTGCTCGACCAGCTCATAGGGAACCTCGCGGTTGCAGGCGATGATGCCGCCAAAGGCGCTCTTGGGATCGCAGGCGAAGGCGCGGTCGTAGGCGGCCGTGATGTCCTCGGCAACGGCGGAACCGCAGGGGTTCTGGTGCTTGAGGATCACGCAAGCCGGCTCGTCGAACTCGCGGACCAGGTTCCAAGCGGCGTCGGCATCCAGATAGTTGTTGTAGCTGAGCGGCTTGCCCTGGATCTGCTCGGAGCCAACGAGCGGGAACTGCGAGCTCGCGGTGTTCTCGCAGCCCTCGGCAAAGCGGTAGACCGTAGCCTTCTGCTGAGGATTCTCGCCATAGCGCAGGTCGTCGACCTTCTCCAACGAGATCTCGAGCTTGGCAGAGGTATCCGCCACGTCGCTTGCCTGGGCGGCAAGCCAACGGGAGATAGCCGTGTCGTAGGCGGCGGTGGTCTGGTAGACCTTCACCTGCAGGCGACGACGGGTGGAAAGCGTGGTGCAGCCACCGGTCTCGTGCATCTCGGCCAGGACGGCATCATAGTCGGCCGGGTCGGAAATGACGGTAACGCTCGTGGCGTTCTTGGCGGCAGAGCGCAGCATGGAGGGGCCACCGATGTCGATGTGCTCGATGGCGTCCGCGAAGGTGACCTCGGGGTTGGCGACGGTCTTCTCGAACTCGTACAGGTTGACGACGACCAGGTCGATCAGCTTAATGCCGTGCTGAGCCGCCTCCTGCATGTGCTGCTCGGAATCGCGGCGGGCCAGCAGCGCGCCATGAACCTTGGGGTGCAGGGTCTTAACGCGGCCGTCCATCATCTCGGGATAGCCCGTGAACTCCTCGATGGGGGTTACGGGAACGCCCGCGTCCTCGATGGCACGAGCCGTGCCGCCCGTAGAGATGATCTCGACGCCAAAGTCGTCAACCAGCGTCCGTGCGAAATCGACGACGCCCGTCTTATCGGTAACCGAGATCAACGCGCGTGCGATCTTCACATCAGATCCCATGCAGTCCTCCTGTCTGGTACGCCGCCGTGCTCTGTGAGTCGGTGATACGTCGATCTGCAGCGCTCGCGCAGCGGCATTGAAAATACTGATTCAATGTAGCGCATCGAGCGCATCGATGCACCCCGCAACGGGCGCATGTGCAGAAAAAGTTTGCGAGCAGAGGGGATGGGCACGGCACCGGGCACGGTGAGTTCATGGAACACAGGGGCACCATAATTAGATGCCAATAGCGTGGTAGAACTGTGCTCGATATGCATCCGCAAAAGAAAGAGGCACCATGGTCTCGCGGGTTCTCTACCGACCGTTTGATACCGAAGACTTCGACGCCATCGCGCTGATTCTGCAGCAGCTTTGGCATAACAATTCGGATAACGATGAGTACAACCGCCTTGAGGCCGCGTGCGACCTCGCCTATTGCCTTTCTTCATCGACGTTTTCGCAGGTTGCCGTAATCGACGGTCAGGCACGTGGCATTGCGCTCGCGCGCGCGGGACAGAGTTCCGGCGCCACCGTCAAGGAACATTGGATGGACACCGAACGCGCTCTGCTATCGCAGATGCGTGAACTGGAGCCCGATGCCTGCGCCGAGTATCTCTCGTTTGTGCGCGCAACCATCCGAACCAACAACCGCCTGCTCGAAAGCAGCCCGTTGCCCCACGACAACGAGGTCACGCTGCTTGCCGTGGATCGCGACGTCCATGGCCTGGGTGTAGGCTCAGTGTTGCTCGATGCCGCGGTCTCGTACCTGTCCTCGCGCGGGGCGACAAGGGCGCACCTGTACACCGACTCCAACTGCTCGTGGAAGTTCTACGAGTTGCACGGCTTTAAGCGCACGGCCACGCACCGCGCCAACCGCGAAGAGCGCCGTCACGACATGCCGCGCGAAAGCTTCCTCTACGAGCTGGATCTAACAGCATAGGCCCGTCAGCGGCCACAACCTAGTCGTTTAAGAACGTCCCCAACGACTAGTCGAAGGGGCTGTGGGCAAAAAAGGGCAAATATGAGTACTGTTACCTTTTTGGTGGCAGCAAATTTGAATGATTTTGAGTCCAATCGACATGACAACACGTTGTGCAAGCCAACGTTTCTCCCCATATGTAGAATAAAAGGGGCCCCTAACGAGAAGTTGTCTCATTAGGGGCCCCGTTTTAAGCCCAAAGATATGTGACCGGCAAGGCAACAGTACTCATATTTGGCGTTTTTTGCCCACGGCCTCTTGTGCGGAGGCCCGCTGAGGAAATCCACCCCAGAAATATGCGCCTGCTAGAACGTTCCGCCGCCGCCTCCGCCGGCGCCGCCTCCGCCACCTCCGGAGAAGCCGCCACCACCGCCGCCGCTCGAGCTATCAGAGCTCGATGCCAGCTCACGGATGGTTTCGTGATACACATCATCGAACGAATCAAGCGGCGACTCGTTGCCGTAATGATGGTAGTACCACCAGTAGCAGGGATAGTTGTCGTAGAAGTCGTCGCTGTCGCGCAGATCCGCAGGTACAGCCTCGGCAAGCTGGCGCAGGACTTCCTTCGAAACGCCCAGAGCCACACCCATCACCAGCAGCTTGTTCCACAGAATCAGATCTGCGGGGACGGCTTCCTTAAGGCGCGTAAAGTCCTCGAGCCAATGCTTAAGCGCCTTGCAGCGCGCCGCAACCTCGGCGCCCTCCGGCGTATAGCGACGGAAGGTGAGACTCACGCCAATGCCTACAAGCACGATGGGCACCGAGATAATCGCGGCGATAACGTTTGCCTGCGCAGCATCGGTAAAGAAAATGGATCCGATGGGAATAAAGGCGATTAAAATGCCCAGGACCAGGCCAAACACCATTGCGACAATGCCGTCCGAAGCCACGTATTCGCGATCGACCAGCTCTCCCTTAACGGTATTCTGATAGTCCTCGAGCTTATCACCAGCAGATTCGGCGTGATCGCTGACGTAATCCTCCAGCTCGCTAAACGTGCGCGAACGGATGCCGTTCTCGTCAGGCTTAACGCCGGCGAAGAAGACCTTGAGCACCGCGCGATCGACGCTGTCCTTCTTGGTGGACTTCCAGCCTTCGTCGGTCACTGTGAGGCGGTAGGTCTGTTCCTCTTTCTCGCGCCCCAGCAGGCCCTTCTTGGTCTCGATCGCTTCCTCAAGCTTGATCACACGATCGTCGGTAAGCCTCATAAGCGTGGCGATATATGCCTGATCGGGCACATCGTTCCAGCTCATAAGGGCCGAGAGCACGGCGGGATGGTCGGCCGAGGGCACGTCACGGAAGTATTCATCTTGGAACAGCGGCTTTGGCTTGCGACGGCGCAGCTTGAGCGCCACGATTACGCCGGTGAAGGCCACCGCCGCGACAACACTTACCGCGGCAAGTGCATTTGCAATCATGCGCGCGTGCTCACGACGGGCGTTGGCCTCGTCGGCCCACTCTTTCTCCTCGCTCAGGATTGTCGACATGCGCTCGTCACCCGAGGCGGCAAGCTGCGGCACCCAGTCGCTGGGGAAGGCGATGCGCGCCTCGGCAAACTCGCCCTCGTGCACGCAAGGGATGGTGTAGGTGACCATGGGCTCGTTCTCGTCGAGCGACACGTCGCCCGTTAGCGGACCATGGCCCCATGCGCGGAAGTTATCGCCCTTAGTCGCCGCCGTCCCGGCAGCGGCGTTTGCGAAGTAGACCTCCATCTCAACGTCATCGGAATCGGCAGACCAGCCGTCGCCCACGAACTTCCAGTAAAGCTCGGCGGTATCGGCCCAGTTCATGACCGCGCCGGTCATGGTGTAACTCACGTAATAGATGGCGCTGTCGCCGCTCTCGTGGGGGCTGAATACCTTGATTTTTACGCTGCCATCGGACTGCTCCACCGTGTAGACGCCGCTGTCGCCTTTGTTTGCATAGTCGACCCTGCTAAACGCGGTGTCGTCTTCCTCGACGCTCAGTACGCTAACGCCCACCGAGCCGCCCTGCTGATTGGAGCCCATATTGATATCCCAGTACACGCCGTTGATGTCGTCGTCGAAATCAAACTGGCGTCCCTCGACCACGGACAGCGATCCGTCGGCCTCGACCGTGGCCCCAATGTAGGTTTGACTCATGGAGTAGCCGTCGGCGCGCGCAACGGCGGGCAACAGCAACAGCGCGCACGTGACGAGTGCGCAGACGGAAGCGAACCGCACAAACAGGCGGCGCTGCCAGCTGGTCTTGGCAACGGGGGCGTTCATAGGCACATCCTTCATCTGTGGTACCAAAAGCATAATTGTACCACGTTTGCGCCCGCACATGACAAACATCTCGGCAACCGGAGCGCCAGACGGGACGAAAGTCACCCCCACACCCCGGCAGTTAGGGACGTTCCTTATCTGCCGGCAGTCTGGGACACTCCTTGGCATGGCCCGTGCCAGCAATAGATACCGCTTCACACCTCCGTCACAGGTGTAGCGGCTTTGTGTTGCCGCGGCATGCGCTGATTGAGCCGGCGGCCAGAGGGCATAAAGGAGTTGAGCGAAAACGGTTTGCCCCTTTCCCGTTCGCTCGAGGATCATGTCCCCCTTTTCCGCGGAAACCCCGGCAGTTGCGAAGAGCTGCCGGGGTTTCTGTCGTTTGAGGTGTTGAATGAATGGGCCGGAATCAAAATGCTGAGCCGGTAGCCCGGTGCACGCAGTGCGCGCGAGTCCCGGCAACTTGCGACCCATAACGACGTCTCCCCCACCGCGCCCCGCGCTATACTCGTCCGCATGGATATCAACGCACGCAACATAGCAACGACTCTCGCCAGCACGCCGACGACCATCGCGGCATCAGCCACCCCCGCAACGCCCGCGCCTGTCGTGGGCCGCTTTGCCCCGTCGCCCTCGGGCCGCATGCACCTGGGCAACGTGTTCAGCTGCCTGTGCGCGTGGCTTTCGGCCCGCAGCCAGGGCGGCAGCATCGTGTTGCGCATCGAGGACCTGGACGACCGCTGCAAGCGCCCGGAGCTTGCAGCGCAGCTCATCGACGACCTGGCGTGGCTGGGGCTCGAATGGGACGAAGGCCCCTACTACCAGCACGATCGCCTGGACCTGTACGAGGACGCCTTGCATCGGCTACAGGATGCCAACCTCACCTATCCCTGCTTTTGCACGCGCGCCGAGCTCCACGCCGCGAGCGCGCCGCACGCCAGCGACGGCACGCCCATCTACCGTGGCGCCTGCCGAAGTCTTTCGGCCGAGGAGGTGGCCCGCCGCAGCGCCCTGCGCGCGCCGGCCACACGTCTGCGCGTGCCCACCGTCGACGACCTCGCAGACGACGTGATCGAATTTGTGGATCGCACGTACGGCGCCCAATGCGAAGCACTCGCCACCGAGTGCGGCGACTTTTTGGTGCGCCGCAGCGACGGCGTGTTTGCCTATCAGCTAGCCGTGGTGGTCGACGACGCTGCCATGGGCGTCACCGAGGTCGTGCGCGGATGCGACCTGCTGGGGTCCACGCCGCGTCAGATCTATCTGCAGCACCTGTTGGGACTGCCCACGCCGCACTACGCACATATTCCGCTGCTCATGGCACCGGACGGCCGCCGCCTTTCCAAACGAGACCGCGATCTGGACCTGGACGAACTCCGCGCCCGCTTTGGCACGCCCGAAGCGCTGCTGGGCTGGCTCGCCGGGCAAACGGGCATCGCGCCGGGCACCACGCCGCGCTCTGCCGAGCAGCTGGTCGAGCATTTTAGCTGGGATGTTATCCGCAAGCACAGGGAGAACATCACCGTAACGGCTGAGTAATCAGGCACCCCACCCCTACGCAACATCCCAGGGCTGGAGTTCGTCGCCCAGGCGAACGATGCAGTCGTAGAGCACGGTATGGCGCTCGGACGGGTTGGCATCCCGATGAAAATGCCCGTAGTACCAGCGCTTGTAGTCCAAGCGATCTTCCAGCTCATCGAAAAACGCCGTAAGCCGATCAACGGCGGGGCAATTCCAGCCGGGCGCCGGATAAAGCGTGGGCGAAAGCATGCGCGTGGAGCAGGTGTGGGTGATCACGTAGTCGACCTTCCAGCCCATGCTGTCGAGCTTTGCCCGCACCTCCTCAAAGTTGCGCTCGTCCGGCAGCTCCTTCGGCCACCAGCTGGAATAGGGAATGCGGTATTCCTTGTCCACGCTCGTGGCGCCGCCCATGGTAAAGACCGTTGAGCCGTCGAGCTCAAAAACCTCGCCGCGCGTCAGACGCCGTATGGGCGAGGTATCCGACAGACGCTGCGTCAGCCCACCGTGCCACAACTCCATGGGGCGCTCCGTCCAGTGGTCGAAGCGCTCGTGGTTGCCGTCGACGAACAACACGGTATAGGGACGCGATTCCAGCCAAGCAATATCGGCGCACTCCTCGGCAGAGAAATCCCAGGGAAAGCCAAAGTCGCCGGCGACGATGAGATAGTCGTCACTCGTCAGACTATCCCCAAGCTCCCAGTCGCGCAGCTTTTGCATGTCGAGCCCACCGTGAATGTCGCCCGTCACATAGACCGTCATCGGATCACCACTTCCCTGCAAGTCGCTAGCCCGCATTCTGCACGATTACTAAGCTAACCGTTCCAGCCCTTCCATCCCTTAGGGCTTACCCCTCGTTCTTCCATCCAAACGGGTCAAGCACCCAAAAAACCAGATCGAGCACGCCGCCGGTCATCATGGCACCGGCAAGGGCCATGCAAACGTGCAGGGAACTGGCACTTCGGAGCACGTCGAATGGCCCCAGAACAGCCAGCAGCGCGACCGCTGCGCCGGCAAGGCACAGCGCGAGGCACGGCCCCGCGTCCTTAACGCACTTCTTTGCAAGGTGCTTGGTGTTGTCACTCATCGGTATCGAACTCCTTAGAGGGTCATTGTTCAGATGCATGCCGCCGCGACGGAGCGGGACGGCAGGTTAAGTGTCACATGCCACGCGGACACAGCTGAAAGCCCTCGCGCAAAAAACAGCGCGCCGCAGGATTCGTATCACCTGTGGCGCGCCGAAGCACCTTGCAAAGAAGTGCGCCGAAAATGACCCGCTTTCCTCCGTCCCCAACGGATCAACTGAGTTGGTGCCGCTTGACGGAGAAGAAGGAGCCGGCGGCGTCACGAGCTGCGGCAATGTCGCCAGGCATAGGAAACAGACGCGCTTCAAACGCCCTAAGCCCCAAGCCTACCCATTAAGAAGTCGACTGCAGAAACGATTTTGATGCCGTCAATGTCGGTCGGATGGCTTCCCCGGCGAACGATGATGATCTTCTCGTAACCGCCGGTAATCTTCTCGAGCGACCTGAGCTCAAATGGACGCAGCTCGCGCTTACGCGTCGCCTCCTCGTCAATCGACTCTGTGACCTGAATAAACTTACGATCCGAGCCGTCGCCTATCGCAACAAAGTCGATTTCGGCATCTCGAAGATGACCCGTGAAGACCTGGTATCCGTCATAGACAAGGCGATTGTAAACGGCATTTTCGAGAACACGCCCGCTGTCGCTGCCGCGATACCCATCCAAGAAAGCTCGAAGCCCCAGATCCTCAATGTAGAACTTGCCACCGGTCTTCAAAATGTCCCGACCCTTAATATCAAATCGGCGCGCGTGCGAGAAGATATAGGTCTCCTCAAGGGCAGACACACAAGTGTCCACGACGCCGTGCGAGGATTTCGCCCCGTTCTCTGCCAGCGTTCCAACGATCTTATTAATTGATGTCGGGTTTGAAATGTTATCAGCCAAGTAGGAAGTGACGCGGTCGAGCACACTCCTGCTCGTCACCGACCGTCTACCCCGACGCGCCTCGCGAGCCAAAATGTCGCGCCCGACGATTGTTTGGTACGTGCTCCAGATATAGTCCTTCATTTCCTGCTCCGGTAACTTTGAAGCAACGAGAAACGGCAGGCCTCCAAACGTAAGATAACGGTCGAGAAGATCGTCGAGCGCAACGATGTCCTCCCGATCAAAAACAGCGAGCCTATTCGTGACGTCAGTCGGACCAAGAAAGTCGACATATTCCGAAAAAGTGAGCGGATGCATCCGAATCTCGACATACCTGCCCGAGATTAAGGTCGCAATCTCTGACGAGAGGAGAAAAGCATTCGAACCCGTAACATATATATCGCAGTCCCGGTCGACACGAAGTGCGTTAATCGCCTTCTCCCATCCGGCAACCTCCTGGAGCTCGTCGAAGAAGAGATAGCACCTCTTACCAGCAGGCATTAGGCCGTCGACGTGGCGGTAAAGCTCTCGCCAATCACGCACGCCCTCCAGCTCAAACGACTCCATCTTAAAGGTCAAAAGACATTCGGATGGAACGCCGTTATCCTCAAGATGTTTGCGCATCATGTCCAGAAGCGTCGATTTGCCACAACGGCGCATACCCGTTACGACCTTGATGACATCCGCGTCACGAAAGGCAATCAATTTTTCGAGATATCGATTTCTAGGGACCATCCGGTTGTTCATCGTTCGCCCCAATCTGCAAGTTTTTCTCATAGCATGACAAAAACTTGCGAATTCTGCAAGTTTTTCTTACAAGTGACAAAAACTTGCAGAATCGTCTCCGGGTCATTTGCAACCGGATTCTGGCGAGGCCACGCCAAGGCGCAGACAACGGACGACACTGGGCCGTGGAAGTCGCTTGCTATTGAGAGTGTGTCTCCTCCCAACCACCTATAAAACGAGACCGGAAAGAGAAGCCGCCCAAAACACGAACGATCGATCTGTTATCCTGGCGCCAACATAGTCTTTCGAAAGGTTTGGCCGGGATGACTACGCAGCAGCAGATTGATATTGAATTCGACTCGCTTGCACGCGAGAACGATTCACCCAAGCTCATCGCCAACTCAAAGGCGACAGGCGGAACACTACTATCCGTTATCAAGGAGCAGCTCTCAACCTGCGGCTCTTTTGACTTTTGCGTAGCGTTTGTTGCAGACGGCGGCCTTCAAATCCTGGTCGAGACGTTCCAGGAGCTCAAGCAGCGTGGCATTAAGGGCAGGCTGCTCACGTCCACCTATCTCAACTTCAACTCACCCGATGCCTTTCGCAAGCTCCTGGAATACGACAACATGGAAGTTCGCGTATTCCAGGGTAATCTGCATGCCAAGGGATACATTTTTGATAAGGGCGAAACCAGCACGGTCATCGTCGGCAGCTCGAACATGACGCAGACCGCCCTCACCTGTAATAAAGAATGGAACGTGCTGTACCAGACTGTCGAGAACAGCCGCCTACTCAGCGAACTGAGGGGCGAGTTCAATTCGTTGTGGAACGACACCTCAACCGTTTTGCTTTCCCAAGACTGGATTGAGAACTATGCCGCATATCGATCGGCACATCCGTCAAAGCCCAAATCGAAACCGACGTTCCAGGCAACTGTTAGCCCAACCACGAACGACCTCGAAGAAATCAAGCCCAATAAAATGCAGCAGCGCGCCCTTGAGGCGCTCGGCGTAATCCACCGCAAGGGCGAGACCCGTGCATTGCTGGTCTCGGCAACCGGCACTGGCAAGACCTTCCTTTCGGCGTTCGACGTGCTCGCAACTAAACCCCGGCGCATCCTCTTTCTTGCGCACCGCCGACGCATTATAGACGCCTCCCGTGTAAGCTACGAACGGCTCTTAGGTAGTACCTATACGTTCGACACCTATCAAACTGGCAAGAATATAAGCAATGCCACCTGCGTGTTTGCCATGTGTTCTTCGGTCGCCAAACATCTGAGCGGTTTCCGTCCCGATGAGTTCGACTACATCGTCATCGACGAGGCCCACCGCACGGGATCTCAGAGCTACCAATCCATCATGTCGTACTTTACGCCTCGGTTTTATCTGGGCATGACCGCTACACCTAATCGCACCGACGGCTACGACGTCTTTGCCCTTTTCAATCACGTCATCGCGTTCCAGATCACGCTGCAGGACGCTTTGGCCGAAGAGATGCTAGCCCCCTTCCATTATTTTGGCATTCACGATCTGGAGATTGACGATGAGACGGTCGAAGATACCGCTCTGTTCGGGCGTTTGACGTCCGATGAACGTGTGCGTCACATCACCGAGAAGATCGAAGAATATAGCGTCGCCAAAAGCAACCGCAGGGGCTTAATTTTCTGCAATCGAAACGCCGAGGCCGAAGAACTGTCGCGCAAATTCAACGTTCTCGGATATCGAACGGCTGCGATTAGCGGTCAAGATTCCGATGAAGTCCGCGATGCCGCGATCAGCCAACTTGAAGCCGGCGAGCTCGAGTACATTTTCTCGGTCGATATCATGAACGAGGGCGTCGACATCCCCTCGCTCAATCAGATCATCATGCTTCGACGCACCGACTCCGCAATCATCTTTGTTCAGCAGCTCGGACGAGGTTTGCGCCTGAATGATGGCAAGGAATACGCACTGGTACTAGACTTTATTGGCAATTACCAGAGCAACTTCTTGGTGCCCATCGCGCTTTCGGGTGACAAGACGTACAACAAAGACCGTCTGCGTCGTCTCGTCCAAGAGAGCGATTCGGCGATCCCCGGATGCTCAACGGTAAGCTTCGATCGTATTTCCGAAGCTCGCATCTATAAGGCCATCGACGGCGGCGACTTTACCTCCGTCAGATTTTTGAAGAACGAATATCTCGACTTGCGTCAGAAACTCGGCAAGATTCCATCGCTGCTCGAATTTGATCGTAATGGCTCCATCGATCCGCTGCTTATCTTCAAGAACAGCGGTCTGGGGTCCTACCACGCATTTCTTTCCAAATACGAGCCGGGCTACACAGTCCATTTTTCCTCTGATCAAACCAAGATTCTCAAATTTATTTCTCAAAAGCTCGCCGCGGGCAAGCGATTTGAAGACCTCTATTTGCTTCAAACGCTCGTCGAAGCCGGACACGAGGGCTACCGGCATATGCGCGAGGCTGCGCTTAGGAACTACCGCGCACAGCTTAAGGACAGCGCCGTTAGGTCGGCAATCGCAGTCCTTAAGGGCGACTTTGCCACTCCTAAGGATTTCGTTTCCCTGCTTATTGACGATGGAGCCGGACCTCGTCTGACCGAAGCGTTTGCGACCGCCCTGCGCAACGCAGAGTTCAAGCGCCAGATTCTCGAGGTGCTGGATTTTGGTATTGCGCGCAACCGACTCGACTATGCCGAGACGTACGAAAACACAAATTTCGTTCTCAACGCCAAGTACACATACGAAGAGGTTTGCCGCTTGATGAACTGGGAAAAGAACATCAACGGCCAAAATCTTGGCGGCTACTTCTACGACGAGAAGACCAATACATTCCCCGTATTTATTAACTATGACAAGGCACCCGACATTAGCGAGTCCATTCAGTATGAAGACCGCTTTGTTTCGCCGAGTAAGCTAGTTGCAATCTCTAAGAACAACCGCACGCTCAACTCCCCCGAGATTCAGCGACTGCAGACATGGCCAGGAAACGGCCTGAAGACGTATTTGTTTATGCGTAAGAACAAGGACGATAAGGGCGGTAGGGAGTTCTATTTCTTAGGCGAAATGCATCCGACCGGCGAGTTCGAAGCTATTAAAACTAAGAGCGGCGACAACGCCGTCGAAATCGAATATGAGCTCAATGCGCCCGTGCGTCAGGACATTTACGAGTTTATGCTCAGCGATCTGAGTGAGACAGAGTGACAAAAAGGAGTGGGTCGCCCATGTGGCGCCCGCTCCTTTTTGCTTACTTAAGCCCGAGTTTCTTTTCGAGTTCCCTAACGACTTTAACGTCCGCCGGAAGCCAATCGACATCCCACAGGTTATTGGTATCGAGCCACTTCATGTCCTCGTGAGCGTGCTCTTTGAACTCCCCCGAAAGGATATTAGCCAGGTAGCACTGCATCGACAGGTGGAACGTCTCGTAATCGTGCTCAACCGTGCACAGATAGTCGAGATTGCCGATCGTGACCTCGAGTTCCTCCTGAATCTCGCGCACGATCGCCTGCTCGCCGGTCTCGCCCGGCTCGAGCTTGCCGCCCGGAAACTCCCAGCCATCTTTAAATTCTCCATAGCCGCGCTGGCAACTCAGGATTTTTCCGTCCTTCTGAATAATCGCCGCTGCAACATTGATTGATTTCATAACTAGCTATCACCTCTCCAGTTGAGCCCAACCAGTATAGGTGATCGACCGCCCGCCATGTCCCAGTCGCCTAAAAACCGCCCGCTCGACCAACCCTTGACACCGCTTTACTACCAGCACCCCATCCCCCGCTATCGAGATCTGATACTTTTCCCACCGCCACCCAAAAACTCATCCAACATTAATCTTGGCTCAAGAATCGCTTAATCTATAACCTGCACTATAGAGTTCGACCAAGGGCGGGGCGGCGCAACGCAAACCGCCGAACGCAACGCTCGCGCCCGAGCAAATTGCCCGGCGTCGCGCCCATCGAACGAAAGGACAGGTCATGGACGACCTCGAAAAAGTTGAAACCATCCGCACCAAGTGCAACGTGAGTTACACCGATGCCAAGGCGGCGCTCGACGCTGCCGACGGCAACGTTTTGGATGCCATCATTTGGCTCGAGTCGCAGGGCAAGACCCAGACCACGTCGGCGCATGCCGCCACCGAGTCCGCGCCAGTCGATGAGCCCTCTGCCGAGATGGTCGCCGCGCAGGCAGCCTACGAAAAGTCGAGCGAAAAGACCGACTTCTCCAAGAAGATGGACAGCGTGTGGGAGTACCTCAAAAAGCTCTTCCGCCTGAGTCTGGACACCAAGTTTATCGCCACGCGCCGCGATGCGATCATCCTCAACATCCCCATCCTGATTCCCATCGTCGCGCTGTTTGCCTGGGGCGCCACGATATGGCTGATGCTGATTGGCCTGTTCTTTGGCATGCGCTACCGCATCGACAGCGACGGCGACGTGCCCGGCAGCATCAACAACCTTATGGATAGCGCTGCTAACGCCGCGGACGACATCAAGCAAAATCTCAACGACGACAAGTAATCGCAGACGGGGGCACGCATGGCACGGATCCTGATCGTAGAGGACGAGGAGAAAATCGCCCGCTTTGTGACGCTCGAGCTGGAGCACGAGGGCTACCAGGTGGAACACGCCGCCGATGGCCGCACTGCCGTGGACCTGGCGCTGGAGCGCGACTACGATCTGATTCTGCTCGACGTGCTGTTGCCGCAGCTCAACGGCATGGAGGTCTTGCGGCGTGTCCGCAAGCACAAGGATGTGCCGGTGATTATGGTCACCGCGCGCGATGCCGTGATGGACAAAGTGGCCGGGCTCGATGCCGGCGCCGACGATTACCTGACCAAGCCATTTGCGATTGAGGAGCTGTTCGCACGGATCCGCGTGGCACTGAAGCGCTCGGAAGCCGTGCGAGCGGCTTCGGGCGTTGGCGGCGCCAGCGCCGGGGCTGGCGTAGCGAGCGGCACGGCCGCCGGTATCGCCACAATGTCCCCGGCAACCGACACGGCCCAGACCGCTGCCGCGCCCTCCCCCGCCGCGCTCGCCGTGGGTTCGGTCGCGCTCGATTCCGACCGCCGCGAAGTCACGGTCGGCGGCTCGCCCATCGCGCTCACGGCCCGCGAGTTCGACGTCCTCGCCCTGCTTATGACGCATGCCGAAACCGTGCTCACGCGCGAGCGCATCGCGCACGAGGCGCTGGGCTACGAATACGTGGGCGACACCAACAACGTCGACGTGCACATCGCGCACCTGCGCGCCAAGATCGAGGACGCCGGCGGTGCCCGCATCATCCAGACCGTGCGCGGGGTGGGCTATGTCTGCCGCGCGTAACGCCGAGGCCAAGCGCGTCACCTCCATCGCCCGCGCCATCAACTGGAGCTATATGTGGCGCCGCCTGTTGAGCTATGTCTGGCTCGACCTGCTACTGGTGGTGATTGCGGCGGCGATCCTCGTCTATGGCTACAACCAAACGCTGCCCGAAGGCGCGTTTACCGCAGGCTGGATTCCCGGCGCCACCGTTCACGGCATGTCGCTGACGCCCGCGCGCGGCTGGGACCTGGCAACGCTCGCCTATACCGTCGAGCTTGCGCACACCAGCAAGACCTTCCCGCTCGCGCAGGACCTCGTCGCGCTATGGCCTCTCTACCTTGTCGTTGTGGGTTGGCAGGTCATCAGCGTGCTCAACATGCTCGGCGGCGCCCGCCGCGTGCGCCGTACCATGGCACCACTCAACGACCTGGCCTTACGCGTGGACGAGCTCGGCCGTATGCAGCTCTCCGGCGGCAAGATGGAAACGCTGGAGCAGGCCATCGAGCGCGCAAGCGTCGACTCGCCGAGCGTCACCACCGGCGACGCCGACCTGGCGAGCATCGAGGTCGCGCTCAACCGCCTGCTGCGCCAGATGCAAGAGGCCAAGCTGCAGCAGATGCGCTTTGTCAACGACGCGAGTCACGAACTGCGCACGCCCATCGCGGTGATTCAGGGCTACGTAAACATGCTCGACCGCTGGGGCAAAGACGACCCAGACGTGCTGGCAGAGTCCATCGCCTCGCTCAAGGCCGAAAGCGAGCATATGCAGGAGCTCGTGGAGCAGCTGCTGTTTTTGGCGCGCGGCGATGCCGGCCGCACCGTGCTGCGGCGCGCGAATACCAACCTGGCCGCACTGGTCGGCGAGGTTTGCGAAGAATCGCAGATGATTGATGCCACGCACGCGTATCGGCTGGCCTTTGACGCTGCGCTCGCCAGCGACCCGCGCTGCGACGCGCCCGTTGACGTGGCGCTTGTGAAGCAGGCTCTGCGCGTGATCGTGCAAAACGCCGCCAAGTATTCGGACGCGGGCACGACCGTCACGTTTGCCATAACGCCCGATGCGGGCATGGGCACGATCGACATAAGTGTTGAGGACGAGGGCATCGGCATGAACCAGGAATCCGCAGCTCACGCGTTTGAACGATTCTACCGCGCCGACAACGCACGCGATGCCGGCGCGCAGGGCTCGGGTCTGGGGCTTGCCATTGCCAAGTGGATCGTCGATAGCCATGGCGGTGTCATCGGCGTGACTTCAGTCGAGGGCGTCGGCAGCCGCTTTACGATTCGCCTACCGCGCTAGGAAGCCCCTCGGCATAAATAAAGGGATAGGGCCACACGGCCCTATCCCTTTTTGCTAGCTATGGCAGCTTGTGCGCTACTCTCGGCACAGATGCACGGCGAAACCGGCGAACTCGCGTTTAAAGTACACGAGCTTGGTACCGCCGCCGGGCAGCAGCACACGCGACTCCTCGTTGACCTCGAGCCCGCGCTCGGCAAACCACTTCTCAGCTGCATCGATGTCGTTAACGGCAAAGCCGATGTGGCCCTTGGTGCCACGACCGTTCCGCTTCATGATCTCGACCAGCGAATCGTTAAAGTACGAAACGGGGGTCTCGATAACGGGCAGGCCCATCATCGTCGAGAACAGCTCCGCGATCTCCAAGGCATCTGCCGGGTCGGTGGCGTTAATGCCCACATGGGCAACGCGCATGCCAAAGAGCTCGACCGGATTGGCGTTCTGCTCACTCATGCAGGCAGCGCCTACTGAGCCATAACGTCAAGGACGGCCTTCTCGGCAGCAACGCGGTTCATGCCGGTCATGAAGGGCACGCCGCTCACGTACGGGCAGGTGAGGCCCTCGGGGGCAACGGTGGTGGCGATCAGCAGGTCGGCGCCCTCGTCGCAAGCGTCCTTGGCCTCGGAGATGGCGCACTGCACGATCTCATACTTGCCGGCATAACCGTTGGCGTCGAGCATGGTAGCGACCTTCTGGGCAACGAGCGTGGAAGTAGCAGCGCCAGCACCGCAAGCCAAAACGATCTTCTTCATAGGTAATGTCTCCCTTCATGGTTTACTTTAGGTAAGTGTACCGCAGCGAGCGATGGCACTCAGCCTCGATGAGCTTTTATGCCAGTTTGCTTGCGCGCTGCGTATAATACATCTAGTACGTGTTGTCATACCGCTCGCTTTAAGAGCGACTAAGGACTCTGAAATGCCCGATTCCCGCACCCTCTGGACCGCCGTCGTTATCATCTGCATCGCCGTGTCGGTGTTCTTTAGCGTCAAAAAACGCACCACGTTCAAGCGTCTGCAGCAGTTGATGGCCGCCAAGCAGTGGGACGAGTTCGATCGTTTGCTCGACGGCAAACTCACCAGCATGCTGTACCCACGCTACAACCGCGACTACCTGCGTCTGAACTCCTATCTGCTGCGCGAGGACCACGAGCGCGCCAGCGAGATGTTCGACCTGCTGCTGGGACTCAACCTCCCCAAGATGCAGCGCGTCGACCTGGTGATCAAAGCCTTTAACTACTATGTTGGCCAGGAGGATCGCAAAAAGTCCAAAGAGCTGTTGAACGAGATCAAGGGCTTTGAGGGCGGTCAGGCCGAGGCAGTCGCGCACGAATGCCAACTGATGTACGACACGATGATCCTCAAGCGCCACAACGACATTCCCGAGCTGGAGCGCATGCTCGAGGAGGCCGGCGACGACAAGGTCAAGGCTTGCCGACTAGAGTATCTGCTGGCCCTGCAGTACAAGAACAAGGGCGACGAGGCCAAGTTCCAAGAGTTCCTGGAAAAGTCGGGCCAGCACTCGATGGCCGTCAACGCGTAACGGACGGCTTGTGCTAGACTTCTAGTCTTACGGGGGCGTGGCGGAATTGGCATACGCAGGGGACTTAAAATCCCTCGCCGCAAGGATTGTGGGTTCGAGTCCCACCGCCCCTACCATGTATTGTTTACGGGCCCGTATCCCTTAGGGATGCGGGCCCGTTTCTCTTGGATGCCGGTGGGGCTCGAACCCGCGAGGGGGCGAGCGTTAAGCGGACGCGCAGCGTCCGTAGCGAGCCGGCGAGGGCGCCGGCAGGCGACCGAAGCCGGTGCGGATTTGCGCAGCAAATACGCAGACGCCCCACCGCCCCACGTCACCTCAAAGCAGCTAATTTGGGACGGGGCCAAAAAGACTGCCTCAATCCCCTCGGAAGTTGCGGTGGAATAGTTCCTGTTTTGGCCGTTTACCAGCCCATTTAGGAACTATTTCACCGCAACTTATTTAGAGGGCGCTGAGGCTGGGGGTCCAGCCGATGGTGGGGGTCGCGCCGTCGAGGGTCTCGTTGATGGTTGCGGCCATACCGGCGAGCAGGCTGTTCTCGCTTACGGTGAGCGTCTTGTAGCCGCCGGCACGCATGAGTTCGCGGATCACCACGGCGCCAGCCAAGATCACGCCCGCGCGTTTGGGCTGTACACCCGGTAGCGCGGCGATGCCTTCCGCGTCCAACACAGACATGCGCTCGATAGCGGCCGAGACCTGCTCCAGCGACAGCTCGCGTAGGTGAACAAAGCTCGAATCGTACGGTTCCAGCTCGTGGACCAGAGCCACCAGCGTAG
>CABUBS010000001.1 GCA_902489855.1 uncultured Collinsella sp. | reverse complement strand
ACGCGGGTTCGCATATACGAACTGCCGCAACCGTGGCACCAGCGATGCCCATGGCGGCAACGGTCAACGCGGCGCTATCGCCCGTGGCCGCAAGAGCGGAAGTCGTCGCCTTCGAAGCCGTGACGGATACCTTGGCGGCAGCAGGCTTTACATTCACGGCCGAACCAGTCTGTGTCGAAGTTTGGGTCGTCGCCCCCGTCGTGCCCGTCGAGCCCTCGCCTCCCGGCTGCGGCTTGGGAGTCGGTGTCGGATCGGGAGCAGGCGTAGCACCTCCGTCGAATACGATATGCGCGACCTTGGCGATCTTGTCCGCATCGCGATCGGCCCGCAGGACGCCTTCGCCGGGCTCGCCAATCGTCTGTCCCCAAAAATCAGCACATTCAAATCGGTTGCCCAGCGCCATGGGGCGGGCGCCCAGTTTTTGGTAGTCGCGCACCACGCCATTGGCAGGAAGCACGACCTTCCCGCCCTCGCCGATAACAATCATGCCGGCAGGACCGTTGGCGGTCGTGTAGTTGTCGGCGACGATTGCTCCGTCGCTGCCCTCGGCAACAACGGAACCGTTTTTAATTTGGATGCTTCCGCCCTCGACCGCACTCCCCGAGCTGGTATGCAGACCATACGTGTCCTTGGAATACCGATCTTTCGAGGCGCTGGCAATCGCAGTCACAAACGTGCTCTTCCCATCGATGATGATATCGGCAGTGGCATCGTCGCCCATTCCGGCCGCCTCGATACCCACGGCACCCCAGTTGCCGCCCGAAGCGTCGGCAATCGCGGTCACGAGCGAATCGCCTGCAATTTCGACACGCGCTGCGCCGTTGTTGACACGGGACACAATTCCCTGAGACTCCAGAGTGGATTCGGCCTTGACCGTCACCGTTGAGCCGGAGCCGATCGATACGCGGCCGCCTTTGTTGCTCTGCCCGTCATGTTCCCATGCAAACTCGCCGTCTTCCCCAGGTGCACCGTTAGTGGCATAGATGCCCGTCACGTAACCGTAATACCCGTCACCGGACCCCGCCGCGCGCCCTGCCTTCACATCGACAGTCGCACCGTTTTTAATGGTCACGTCGCCGCCAAACGCAGTTATGGCCTCGGCGTTCTCGCACTCCTCGCCATTTGCATCCGTACCCGTCGCCGTCACGTTGACCGTAGCCCCGTCGACGGTGACGTCGCCACCGGTAATACCGTTACCCGCGGCCGTGATGACATCGGTCTGGCCCGTCGCATTGAGTGTGCCGTCGCCCGTGATGGAAAGGTTGCCGCCTGAGACCTCGATGGCGCTCTGACCGGCATCGGCCGTAATGGTGTTGGTGTTGGTCACACCGATGTTGAGGTTGCCCTCGGCGCTGATACCGCCGCCGTTATAGCCATTGAGCTGCATGTCGTCGCCGCCGTTCCAAGACCACGTGCCCGCCTCGTCGCTGACGACAGCGCCCGCGTTGTACTGCGTGCCGCCCACGTTGATCCAATCGGCTGCCAAGGCAACACTCGGCAGTAGCAGCTGACCGACCATGAGCGCACACGCGCCGGCGCACGCCAGCCTGGCACCCGCCCGTTTCCACGAACCGTGAACCAGCGAGCAAGTGCGCTCGCGCTGGGTCTGCTTGTCAAAATGGCTTCCGTTCATAGGGGCCTCCCTCGGTCGATGGACCATACCACCACAAAGGTGCCTGTCCCCTTTGTGGTGGTTTTCCTAGTCTCACCATGTGCCAAGCAATCGCATACGCCTAGGTTCGTAGATGTGAACCCCTATGGCTACCTGCGGTTTCATTCGAATGGATTTCGTTGTCGGTGTCTTCGCCTTAGGGCGCTACAATCGAGGGCATGATTATTCCGTCCACCCAAAGGACCGTTCTTGAACCTGAGCAAGCCTAAAATCAACGCGCTTCTAGCCCTCGCGCTCTTTACCTTTGTCTTCCTTGCCGCCGAGTTTCGCTTCGACATCAATGTCGGGCTGCTCGCCGGTGCCGAGCGCGTTGTGCTCGCGCAAGGCTTTATCCTGGGTGCCAGCGTTATCGGCTTTATCGGATACGCGCCGTTACTGGCCCTCGCTCAGCGCAAAAGCCAGCCCAAGGCAATCGCCACCGCTGCTGTCCCTATCGCCATTGTTGGGCTAACCCAGATTCAATCCCCCACAGGTCCACTTGCGCTCGAGATTCTGGGGTGCGTGGTATTCTTTGGGCTCGGCCTGCTGGGCGCCGCTGCGCATCGCGCCTTTGCGTTGGCATTCCAAGACGACCCCAAGCTCGCAACCGGCGCGGGGGCGGCCTATGCCGCAGGCATCCTCCTGCAGTTTGCCCTTAACCTGCTCGATTGCGGCGGCATCGTTGAGCTCATCATTCTTGGCGCGGCGACGATCATCATCTCCGCCCTCAGCGCCGCGCCCCAAGAGGCAGATGAGAACCCCAGCTCCACCATCAACCCTTTTACCGAGCCCTCACACGTCCTCGCCAAGCAGGCGTGTTGGAGCATCGCGCTCGTCATGATCTTGGCCTGTCTGTTCTCAACGCTCGATAACGTCGTCACGTTCTCCAACGCTCACGGCACCATCGCCGTGCAGACCTGGCCGCGCCTCTTTTTGGCAGCGAGCGGTCTAGCTGCCGGCATCGTTTTTGATCTTGCCGAGCGTCGCTACATGGGTCCTGTCATGCTCGGTGTCACGGTGCTCTCCACCATCTCAATCTTGGCCGTGGAAGCTGGTGCCGATCCCAACCTGGGCCTCATCGTCTTTTATCTGAGCTCGGGCTTTTTCGTCACATTCTTCACCGCCACGTTTACGCAGCTGGCACCGCGTATGCACACTCCGGCTTTGTGGGCTGGCATGGGCCGCGCCGCCAACAATGCATGTGCATTCACCACATCGGGCATCTCGCTGGCACTGGTCACCTCGGGCAATGTCGCCCTCATCATGATCGGCGCGCTCGTGCTGCTTGTGGCGGCGAGCGTGGCATTTGTAGCTGCGGGGCTGTTCCGTCTACCCCAAACCGAGCAGGAGCGCGAACATCAACAGCTCGCCGAGGAGGCACTCGCTGCACCCAGCATCGAGGAACAGCGCCAGGCCTTCATCGCCAACCACGCTCTCACCCCGCGCGAAGTCGACGTGCTCATAGCTGTAACCCAAGACGAGCGCCCGCTCAAGCAGATTGCCGAGGAGCTCGGCATCTCGATGCGCATGGTCCAGCGTCACCTGAGCTCCATCTACCAAAAGACCGACACGCAAACGCGCGCCGGCCTCACCAAAGCCTTCCCCTCCGCCTAAAACAAAAACCACCGCAAAGGTGCCCGTCCCCTTTGTGGTGGTTTGAACGACACGGCAGCTCTCTCCACCAGTTTGTCTCAATCTGTAACATCTAGACCCCAAATAGCAGGCCAGCTGTTACAGATTTAGATTTCCCCACTCGGCTCCGCGTTTTATCTAAATCTGTAACAGATAGAGACGATTTAACCACCCAGATGTTACAGATCGAGACAGTAAAGGAAACTAAGCGGTGCCCGCCCTTGAGTTTTTTGAGCACCCTTGAGTTCTTTGAGCATCTTTGAGTTTTTTGAGCAGCGTTGAGTTCTTTGAGCGCGCAGCCGGCAGTGATACCTTCCAGCCTCCTCCGCCTAAAGCAAAAACCACCACAAAGATGCACTGTCCCCTTTGTGGTGGTTTTTGATCGGTTAGCCTTCGAGCTGGGCCACTTTGTAGCGGTAGGCGGCGGCGATGACGTCTTTACAGCCCTCGCGGCCCAGCTTAGCACGGTTGACGACGATGTCTTTACCGCTCGTCATCTTCCACTTTCCGGCGCTGTAGCGCTTATAGAACGCCTCGCGCGCCTTCTGCTGCTGCTTGACCAGCTTGGCGCCCTTCTTTTTGTTAAGGCCACGCTTCTTGCGCACAATCTCGACGCGGTCCTCAAAGGGAGCGGTCACCAATACGGCAATGTGATTGGGGTTGTTACGCAACAGGTAATCGGACAGGCGGCCTTCGATAATGCAGCTCTCGGTCTCGCCCAGATCCAAAATCACCTGGCTCATCTTTTGGAACAACTTGTCCGAGTACGAACGCGCATCGTAGCGGTCGGGCAGAAACGCCATGTTCTCCACGGCCAGGCGCTCGTCGTAAGCGGCCATCTTGTCGAGCGACTCGCCTGTGCGCAGCGAAGCACGTACCAGCAGCTCGTTATCGTACAGCGGAATCCCCAACTCGTCGGCAAGCATGCGACCAATCTCGTGGCCCTCGGCGCCAAAGTCGCGCGCGATGGTAATGACCACAGGATTCTTCTTGTTCTCCAGATCGCTCATCGCGATTCCTTTCTCTATGTGACAAAGGGGCTGTCCCTTTGTCACATTCTACGCTGCCACCATTCGCCTCTGATATGCTCTCACCAGCAACGAGATACCAAAGTTGAGCACAAAGTACATCGCAAACACCAGGCCGTAGAGCATAAGCACCTGCGACAGGTCGATCGCATGGGCCATCACGACATTTGCCGTGTACATGAGCTCGGCCACGTTAATGCCCGAAAGATACGAGCTGTCCTTAATGACGGTCGTGCACTGGCTAAACAGCGCTGGGATGATCGTCTTAAACGTCTGCGGCAGAATGATGTAGCGCATGGTGGCAAAGAAGCCGAAGCCCTGGCTCTGCGCCGCCTCAAACTGGCCGCGCGGAATCGAGTTGAGGCCGCCGCGCACAATCTCGGCCATAACAGCGCTGGTAAACAGCGTAAAGGCGATGGTCGAAATCACAATGTCCAAACCCTGCACCGTAAAGTAGATAAACAGGATCCACAGCAGGTTCGGCGTGCAACGGAACAGCTCGATATAGGCGCTCACCAAAATACGGAACGGGCGGGGCGCATAGCTTTTAACGAGCGCCAGCACCGTGCCAAAGATGAGCGAGAAAAAGATCGACAGCGCCGAGATCTCGATCGTCTTAACAAAGCCGCCCCAAATGTAGAGCAGGTTGGTCGCGTTGAAGATTTCCATGCGCTAGGCCTCCTCTACGTTGTCGAGCCCCAGCTCGGCCAGGCTCACGCCGCGCGGACGCTCCTTGGAGCGGCGCTCGAGCCACTGCACCAGCATGGCGAGCGGAAAGCAGATGATGAAGTACATAAGGCAGCAGACGATGTATCCCTGCAGGTAACCGTACAGGCTCACAAAGTTGTCGGAACGGTACATAAGGTCGCCGCCGGCCACAAGCGCCAGCACCGACGTGTTCTTGACCAGGTTGAGCGCCTGGTTACACAGCGGCGGCAGAATGATCTTGAACGTCTGGGGCAGCACGATGTACCAGTACGCCTGCGCACGGGTGAAGCCCTGGCTCTGGGCCGCCTCCATCTGACCGCGCGGAACCGCCTCGATACCAGTGCGGATGACCTCCGAAATGTAGGCCGCGTGATACAGGCCCACGCCCAAGAAGCCCAGCACGAACGGCGCGATGCGCACCGGCTGGTCGGCACCGGTCATGGCCTGCAAAAACTGCGGACCGGCCATGTACATAAAGAGCACCTGCACGGGCAACGGGGTGTTCTGGTAAAACTCGACGTACACGCGGCTTATGGCGCGCAGCACGCGCGAGCGAGTGGTAGAGAACACGCCCAGCAGCGTACCCAGCACCAGCGACAGCAGCAGGCCGGCAACGACCACTTGCAGCGTCACGCCAAAGCCCTCCCAGAAGGGTCCCATGTTTTGAAATGTCGTCGACCAACGGTCGGCGTCAAATAATCCTTCGAGCATTTGATTCCTTCCTTGGACGATGCGCCTATACAAGACCCCAGGTCTTGACCTCTTGGTCGAGCCAGCCATCGGCCAGGCGATCGCAAATCACCTGATCGACCACGGCCGAAAGGTCGCAGCCCTTCTTAGTCGCCACGCCGTAGCCCTGCTCGCCAAACTTGACCTCGGGCTGCAGCAACTCAACGGTCTCGTTCATATAGCCGGCCAGCGTGGAGCGGTCCATGGCAAAGACGTCGATATTGCCGGCGTCGAGCGAACTCTTGATGATGGGGTAGCCGCTAAAGGCCCTAAACTCGGGCTTGCAGCTAAAGCCGTTGTCCTTGATCATCTGCTCGATCAGGCCCTGCGTGGTGGCGCCCTGGCTCACGCCAATGACCTTGCCGTCCAAGTCCTCAATCGAGGTAAAGCCCGAACGCTTCTTGACCATGAGTCCCACGTAGTCGGTGCGGTACGGCGTCGAGAAATCCCAGCTCTTCTTGCGCTCGTCGGTGATGGTGTAGGTCGCCGCGACCACATCGAGCTGGCCGTTATCGATCAGCGGGCCGCGCGTCTTGGGCGTTACGTCGGTAAACTCGACAAGCTCCTGAGCGCGGGCCTCCTTATAGCTCACGCCAAAGACGGCAGCGGCGATCTGATAGCACAAATCGACTTCCATGCCTTCAAAGCGGCCCTTGGCGGTGTCGTAATAACCGTAGCCGGGAACGTCCTTCTTAACGCCGGCATTCAGATGGCCACGCGACTTGATGGCCGCAAGCTTGGACCCCTTGTCGGAGCCCTCGCCGCTGGTGGAGTTGCCGCAACCGGCAAGCGCGGTCCCCGTCAGCGCAAGCATGCCGGCGCCCGCCAGCTGCAAAAAGCGACGGCGCGACACGGCCGCCCTCGTCATATCCGTCATGTCCATCACCGCGCCTAGTGCAGAATCTTGGACAGGAACTCGCGGCAGCGCGGGTTCTCGGGGTTATCGAAGAAGTGCTCGGGCGTGCCCTCCTCCAGGATGCGGCCGTCCTCCATAAAGATGACGCGGTCGGCCACCTGGCGCGCAAAGCCCATCTCGTGCGTCACGCAGATCATGGTGATGTCCTCCTGCGCGAGCTCAATCATAACGTCCAGAACCTCCTGGACCATCTCGGGGTCGAGCGCCGAGGTCGGTTCGTCAAACAGGATGATGGGTTGCTTGGTGCACAGGGCACGGGCGATGGCGATGCGCTGCTGCTGACCGCCCGAGAGATTCTGCGGATACTCGCCGGCCTTATGCGCCATGCCGACGCGCTTGAGCGCGGCGATGGCGATCTCGGTCGCCTCCTCCTTGCTCTTCTTTTGTAGCTTGATGGGCGCGAGCGTCAGGTTGCCGAGCACCGTCATGTTGGGATACAGGTTGAACTGCTGAAACACCATGGAACTATACTTGCGAGCCATCTCCAGGTGGTTCTTTTTGGTGAGCGGCGTACCGTCGATGACGACCTCGCCCGACGTGGGCTCCTCCAGATAATCGACGCAACGGATGAGCGTCGACTTACCCGAGCCGGAAGGCCCGATCATTACGAGCTTCTCACCGCGCTTGACGGTGAGGTTGATATCTTTGAGCACATGCAGGTCGCCAAAGTACTTGTTGAGATGCTTGATCTCGATCATGTCTGCCATGAATGTCCCTTCCCTGCGTTTACACGAGTTGAACTATTGTACGGAAAGAACCACGTTTCCGCAGCCCACACTACATCCCCGTAAAGAACCCGCAACCTTCCACCTACTCATTGGGGACAGACTTAAATGAGTACCTACTCATTTAAGTCTGTCCCCAATGAGTACCCAGCCAAAAAAGGGGCGCGACCGCAATGGTCACGCCCCTCAGCATCGGCTATGTGTCGGCCGGCGCTTACGCCAATTTTGCACCGACGATCTTTGCCGCGGCCGGCTTATCGAAGTTGCCGCCGGTGGCCTTGCCCAGAGCGCCCATGACCTGGCCCATCTGCTTCTTAGAGGTCGCGTCCAGCTCGGCGATGACCTGCTCGATCAGGGCCTCGAGCTCCTCGCCCGAAACCTGCGCGGGCAGCAGGCTCTCCAGGATCTTGACCTGCTCGGTCAGGTTGTCGGTACGCTCCTGGTCGGTACCGGCCTTAATGGACATCTCCAGCGTCTCGCTCGTCTGCTTAATCAGACGCTTGATCATGCTGTTGACGTCTTCCTCGGTCACGTCGCGGCGCTCGTTAACCTCGATATTCTTCACCTCGGCCTTGACCTGGCGAATGATAGACAGGCGAACCTTGTCCTTGGCCTTCATGGCCGCAATCATTTCCTGCTGCAGCTCTTCGTTGGTCATCTGCAAATCCTCCTCAATAGTGTGGGCGGCACTCGCACGAGCGCCGCCCCATGATTACTCAGTCGTCGACGAATCGTCGGTCGAACTCTTGGTGACGCCCTTCAGGCTGACGTTGTACGGTACGTCCTTGGGCATGGGGTTGACGGTGATGTCGGCGTCCTTCTTGTACTGTTCCAGCCACTCGCTGTATGCAGTGCTGGCCGCCTGCGTCTTCACCACGTTGGAAATATACTTCTTGATGTCCTTGGGTACCTGCTTGATGTCATCGACCTGGCTATCGACATGGAAGTAGTCGGTGCACTTGATGACATGGTAACCGTACGTCGACTCAACCACGTCGCTCACATCGCCCTTGTTGAGTCCCTCGAGCGCCGTCTGGTAGCTGTCGACGAAGGTAGTGAGCTTATCCCAACCCACATCGCCCTTCTTCTCCTTGGAGCCGGTGTCGTCGGAGTACTGCTTCACGGCGTCCTCAAAGCTCAGCTCGCCGGAGTTGATCTTGTCCAGGCACTCCTGCGCCTTGGCCTTGGCGGCGGCCTTGTCCTCGTCGGACGCGTCGGAATCGACCTTGATCAGGATGTTCGACGAACGGCGGGCATCGTTGTAGTTAGACAGGTTCTCGTTGATGTAATCGACGATCTCGCTGTCCTTGGGCTTACTGGTGGGCGCCACGGCGTCCTTAAGCTTTTGCTGCGCCAGGCTCTCCTTGAGCGAATCCTTGTAGGTGTCCTCGGTATAGCCGTAGGTCTTAAGGGTCTTCTTAAAGGCCTTGGCACCGCCCGCGCTCTTGCACGCGTCCTTCCATGCCTTCTCGACCTCCTCGTCCGACACCGTCACGCCGTTTTCCTTCTGCGCCTGCTGGAGCAGAATCTGCTGCGTGTAGGAATCGATGAGCTGCTTGCGGTACTTTTTGGGCGTCAGGTCGTTGTCGACCAGATACTGCGCCCAGTCCTTGTCCTTGGTGTAACCGTAGGACGTGCGCATGCTCATGATCTGCTTGGTCACGGTGTCCTCGGTGAGGTTGGTGCCGTTGATGGTGGCGGCGACACCGCCGGTAAGCTTGTAGCCCGAGGTGTCCTCGGCCTGCGACATAAGGCCGGAGCACGCCATCGCCGAGACGGAAAGCAGCATCGCCAGCACACCGATGACCACCAGGACGATCTTGACGGTCTTAGACACGTACGTCTTGCGCTGTTTCTTGCGAGAGCTGGAGGCAGCGCGGGCCTGCTGCTCGGGCGTCGGCGCGGCCTCGGAGTTCTTTTTCTTATTTGCCATAGTCGGCCTTTCGCATAACGAATCGAACAAACGCCATTGTGTCACAACGCAGCCCTCGCGGCACGCTTGGTGCATTGGGGACAGGTTAATCTGCACCATTTTGGTGCAAAGGGGACGGCTCTGGCAGCCGGCAGTTAGGGACAGTCCCCAAGTGCCGACTCAGCCCCACCTTAGAAGTGACGGCGGATGGCGTCGACCATGCCCTGGGACGTGGTCTGGCCGAGCACGTCGGCTGCGGCATCGGCATCCATAAAGATGTTCATGAGCGCCTGTAGGGCCTCGACCTGGCCGCCTGGCTCGGCGATGCCCAGATTGATGACGATCTGCGCCGGCACCGGAGCGCCCATGCCAGCCATGGCGTTAAATGTCACGGGCGCGGCGGGCTTCACCACCGCGATATAGGGCTTGGCCACAAACCCCGGATCGGTATGCGGAATGGCAATGTTTGCCGCCGGCATGGCAAGACCCGTGGGATAGGCATCCTCGCGCGTGCGAACGGCGTCGAGCCAACCGTCGGCAATGTAGCCGCGCGGGGCAAGCTCGCCCTCGAGCCGCGCAAACACCTCATCCGGCGTTGCACACTCCCAATCAAAAAACACCAGCTCAGGCGCAAACAGCGCTTCGTTATCCGCCATGCGCTCACCTCTCTCACCTAGCCATCGGAGACGTTCTTGAATGACCAGTCGTTAAAGACCGTCCCCGATAACTACCCAAAACAAAAGGTGGCCACGCGCGCCTTGGCGCCAATGACCACCCTGACTACTCGGCTAAATTGTACTGTGCGCCGCTAGCCGCGAGGCACGTCAATTGCGACCTTGCCGCTCTCCAGCACGTGAACACGGCCGTCGGCGAGCATCTGCACGACCTCGGGATACAGCACATGCTCAATCGCATGGATGTGCTCCTCGAGCGTGTCGACATCCCAGCCCTCCTCAACAGCCAGCGCACGCTGGGCGATGATGGGACCGTTGTCGTAAATCTCGTTGGCAAAATGCACGGTCACGCCGGTCACCTTGACGCCGCGCGCAAAGGCGTCGTCAATCGCATGCGCACCGGTAAAGCTCGGCAGCAGCGCCGGATGCAAGTTGACCACGCGGTTGGGAAACGCCGCCAGCAGAGGCGTGTGCACCATGCGCATGTAGCCGGCCATGACCACATACTCGCAGCCGCGCTCGAGAAGCTCGTGCGCGATGATCTCGTCGGCGGCAATAGGGTCGGCATAGACATCCTTGGACAGCGTGAGCGTCTGGATGCCCGCGCGCTCAGCGCGCTGCAAACCCTTAGCCGAAGGACGGCTCGACACCACAAGCTCAATCGAAGCGTTGAGCTTGCCGGCGGCGATCAGATCGATCAGCGCCTGCAGGTTGGTACCCGAACCGCTGATGAGCACACCGATCTTGAGCGGCTCGGCCGTATCGGTGCCGGTCGGACGGGTATAGGGCACAAAATCCAGGCCCTCGGCGGCAGTCATCTGCTCGTTAGCGCTCATCGGAGTACACGACCTTACCGGAACCCTCGACGCACTCGCCCACGCGGAACGGCTTCTCGCCCAGCGCGACCAGAGCCTCGGTCACCGCGGCCTCGTCCTCGGGGGCGACGATCAGGCACAGGCCAACGCCCATGTTGAAGGTCTTGCATGCCTCATTGGGCGCGAGCTCGGCCTGGCGCGACACATAGGTGATGACGGGCGGAACGTCCCAACCCATCTCGGCACCGTTGCGGGTGACCACGGCGTCGACGTCGTCGGCGAGCGCGCGGTTGAGGTTCTCGGTAATACCGCCGCCAGTGATGTGGGCGATGGCGTGCACCGGAGCGCCACCGCGCAGCAGCTCCAGAATAGGCTTGACGTAGATGCGCGTGGGGGCCAGCAGAGCGTCAGCCAGCGATGCGCCACCGAGCTCCTCGAGCGGGCGGCTCAGCTCTTCGGCCTTAGCGGCGGCCTCGGGCGTGCCCGGCTTAATGCCGTCGACGCCGATGACCTTGCGCACGAGCGAGTAGCCGTTGGAGTGCACGCCGGTGGAAGGCAGGCCCAGGATCACGTCGCCGGGACGGACATTCGCGGGGTCGAGCATCTTGGGACGGTCGACGACGCCCACGGTAAAGCCGGCAAGGTCGTAGTCGGCCGGAGCCATGACGCCCGGGTGCTCGGCCATCTCGCCGCCCACGAGCGCGCAGCCCGCGAGCTTGCAGCCGTCGGCCACGCCCTTGATGATCTTTGCCATGTGCTCGGCCTCGATGTGGCCGATGGCAACGTAGTCCAGGAAGAACAGCGGCTCGGCGCCCGAAGCCAAAATGTCGTTGACGCACATGGCGACCAGGTCCTGGCCCACCGTCTCGTGACGGTCCATGATCTGAGCGAGCACGAGCTTGGTGCCCACGCCGTCGGTACCGCTAATCAGAATCGGGTCTTCCATATCCTTAAGCGCGGCGGCCGAGAACAGGCCACCGAAGCCACCGATGCCGCCGATGACCTCGGGACGGTTGGTGTCCTTAACCATTTGCTTAATAGCGTCGACGGCGCGGCCGCCCTCAGCGGTATCGACGCCGGCATCCTCATACGTCACATGCTTGCTGTCGCTCATCTGAGCCTTCCTCTCCCACTACCGTCCGCCGCGCGGGCGCCAAACGGTGCTCATAGTTGCGTTCATTTCGGCGTGTGCCATAACAGCACACGCCGTCATATCAACAAAACAGCAGGTAAAACCTACCAGAATAAACCTGTCCCTACATGGCAGGCTTTAGGCCTCGCCGTGCTCCTCTTCCCAGCTGCGGTCGTCGTATTTCTCGACCACGGCGTCGTCGTCAAAGTGCAGCGGCTTATCCAGGTTGCGGGGCTTAAAGCCCTCCATAAACTTATCGCGGCCAAAGCTCTCGGGAATCGCCACGGGGTAGCGGCCGGTAAAGCACGCATCGCAGTAACCGCCCTTGGGCATGACCTTAAGCAGGCCCTCGACCGAAAGGAAGGCCAGCGAATCGGCGCCGATATACTCGCAAATCTCGTCGACCGTCTTGTTGGCGCTGATAAGCTGCGACTGCACGTCGGTATCGATACCGTAGAAGCACGGCCAGATGACCTCGGGCGAGTTGATGCGGATATGAATCTCCTTGGCGCCGGCGTTGCGCAGCATCTTGACGAGCTGCACCATAGTGGTGCCACGCACGATGGAGTCGTCGATCACGACGAGGCGCTTGCCCTCGATGTTGTCGCGCAGCGGGTTAAGCTTCATGCGCACGCCCATGGCGCGCAACTCCTGCGTAGGCTCGATAAACGTACGGCCCACGTAGCGGTTCTTGATAAGACCCTCGCCAAAGGGAATACCGCTCTCGTGCGAATACCCCTCCGCGGGCGGCAGGCCGGAGTCGGGCACGCCGATGACCAGGTCGGCCTCGACGGGCTCCTCATGTGCCAGCTGACGACCCATGTCGTAACGGCAGGGTCCGTCCCGGCGAGATCTTGCGCATCAGCGCCGAGGGTCTGGTAACGGCAGGCGTAAACGCTCTTGCCGTTCATGATGGAGTCGGGACGGGCGAAGTAGACCTGCTCAAAGATGCAGTTGGCGGGCTCTTCGGCTGCAGGCACGCCCTGCTCGGATACCAGACCCTCGGCGCTGATGCGCAAGATCTCGCCGGGACGGACGTCACGGACGTACTCGGCGCCCACGATGTCGAGTGCGCAGGTCTCGGAAGCAACGACCCAGCCGCCGGCGCGCGTGACATGGACGGCGGAGTCGACCGTCGCGGCGCCGTCTTGCGAGGGCAGCTGCGAAACGGATGCGGCATCGGCCTGGTCCAGACCCTCGTCCACCAGCTTGCCCAGCACGAGCGGGCGAATGCCGTGCGGATCGCGGAATGCGTAGAGCGCCCGCTCGTTGATGAGCGTCATGGCGTAGCCGCCGCGCACGAGCTCCATGGTCTTGCGAATGCCCTCACGCAGATGACCCGTACGCTGGGTAAAGTAGCCGATAAGCTTGGTCGCGACCTCGGAATCCGAATTGGAGAGGAACGGCACGCCCAGCTCGATCAGCTGGCGGCGCAGCTCGTCGGTGTTGACCAGAGTGCCGTTGTGAGCAAGCGCGATAATGACGCTGTTGATGGTAGAAAGATGCGGCTGCGAGGCTTCCCAGCTCTTGGCACCGGCAGTGCCATAGCGCACGTGGCCCACGGCCAGCTGGCCGGAGAGCGTCGACAGGTCGGCGTTGGAGAACACGCGGTCGAGCAGGCCCAGGTCCTTGCGAACCATAACCGTGCCGCCGTCACCCACGGCGATTCCCGCCGATTCCTGGCCGCGGTGCTGCAGTGCACGCAGGCCAAAGTACGTCAGTCGAGCCACGTCGCGATCGGGCGCCCACACACCAAAAATGCCGCATTCCTCATGCAGCTGGTCGGAGTCCGGATCATACGTCGACATGGTCTTCACCTGTCCCGCGGCGCGCTCGGCCGCGTGGATGGTTTCTTGAGACATGGCATCCCCTCAGAGCCTCGTTATTTGGCGTTACCTGCCCTATTATACGCACGGCAAGACAAGCACTCCCGCGCATGAACAGCGCTTTTTAAAAGCCCACCGAGCTTATAATCCGTTTTGCAGCCAAACATTTTATTGGGCAACCGCCTCGGGGCCGACGATCCCGCATACTTCCGTTGCGACGCGTCTCGTCCACCGCTAGGGCTTACATTGCTGCAATTGGGTCGTTTGTCCTGTCTTTTAGCAGGTCGGCGGCGTATCCTTGTACCTACAGCAAAACGAGAAAGGTTCTATATGGATCGAAACGAACTCGACCCCAGCGTCCCCAGCGCCACGGAGGTCAAGAAGATCCCCCTCATCATTAAGGTGTACGCCGTCCTGTGCATCCTGTCCGGCGTGGGCACGCTCCCTTCGGTCGGCGCCTTTATGTGGCAGGTCATCACCGCGCTCATCAACGGCAACGCCGCCGCCAAGCTCGGCGACAACACGCTCGTCGCGGTCGGACTGATTGTCGCCGGCATCATGCTCTCGGCTGCCAGTGCCGTCATCCTGATCATCTTTGGCCTGGACCTTATCAAAAACCAGCGCCGCAACGCTGCCCGTCTGTCCTATATCCTTATCGCGTTTACCGTCGTCGAGCTTTTGGTTGACGTGATGCTCCAGGGCATCGGGCCCTTCTTGCTGCGCCCTGCCATCCAGCTCGGCATCCTCGTCGCGCTTTCGGCCACCGTCGACCCCACGCTGCGCCAGGAGCGCGAGCTGCAGCGCCGCCTGCAGGAAATGCTCGATCGCGACGCCGCCGCCGAGGGCATGCTCGGGCGCGATGAAACCGGCGAAGGCTACATTAAGCTCAACTACTTCAACCTGTTCTGGGTATTCTTTGTCTGCTGCATACTCGGCCTGATCGCCGAGGACATCTGGCACATGACGGTCGACGACCCGGGCGTCTACCAGAACCGCGCCGGCATGCTGTTTGGCCCCTTCAGCCCCATCTACGGATTTGGCGCCGTACTCATGACCATGGTGCTCAACCGCTTCTACAAAAAGAACCCCATCATTATCTTTTTGGTGAGCGCGCTGCTCGGCGCAAGCTTTGAGGTGTTCGTGGGCTGGTTTATGCAGACCTCGTTTGGCGTGGTCTCGTGGAGCTACTCGCATATGAAGCTCTTTGGCATGCCCGATCCGCTCGCCGTCCTTACCGGCGGACGTACCTGCACGGGCTTCGCCTGCCTGTGGGGCCTGGGTGGCCTCATCTGGATCAAGCTGCTGTTGCCGAGGCTGCTCAAGCTCATCAACATGATTCCGTGGAAGAGCCGCTACTCGGCTACCGTCATCTTCACCATCATTATGCTGGTCGATGGCGTTATGACGCTGCAGTCGCTCGATTATTGGTATCAGCGCGTCAACGGCACGGAACCGGATATTCCCGTTGCGCAGTTCTACGGCAAGTACTTCGATAATGACTTTATGGAGAATCGCTTCCAGAGCATGACCATGAGCCCCAAGGATGCGACGCGCGTGTAGCGCCAACCGCGCCCAAAACGCAAAATGCCCGCCGGTATCACACGTACCGGTGGGCATTTTTATAAACGATCCTTCTATCGACGCAAGCCTCTACGCCTCGCGCTCGACCTCACTCACGCATTCGTTCTTGATGGTGCCAACGAGCGCCTGCAGCGCATCGACCACGTGTGGGCGAATGTCCCCGCCGATAAGCACGAGCATGATGTCGTCACCTACGGCAAGCCCGCCGCTTGCCAGCCACACGCGCACATAGCCGATACCCGGCATCGCGCGCGTGGCCTCGATAGCAGACCGTACCTTTTCGGCGTCGTAGTCAAAGACCATGCCGCCCACCCTGTGGCCTGGCGCCACGCCATCGGTCTCGACTCCGCGCACCTCGGCCTTGGGCGTCGCGCGCACCACACCGTTATGCGTCAGATACATCCCACAGCCTGCCGCCGAAGCATCGGCCTTGGCCTCGCGCAGCCAAGCATCAATCGAAGGCATCAATTTGCCACTCTCGAGCATCATTTCTCCCTTACCGTCGTCGAGTAGCCAATTTGGGACGGGGCCTTTTTAGCTACTCTCGAACAACTTATTCCTCGACCGGCGTGAGCACCATGACGGCGCGTGTGTTGCTCAGCGACAGCGAACGACAGGTCACAAGCGTTACAACCTTAGTTGCCGAAGCGGCACGATCGGTGGCATCACTCGCCACGGCAGAAGCGCCGTCGAGCATCTCGGACAGGTAGTTCTTGAGTCCGTCGTCGCCCTCAAAATTGGTCGTGCGCGCCTTGGCATACGTGTCCTCGACCACCTTGGTCGCCAGCGGACGCAGCTTATACGTCGCATCGCGCGTGATGTAGTACACATATTCAATGCTATCGAACGTCGCCTGATCAGTGGTGTCCGAAATCACGTTGAACATCGACCCATCGTTCATATGGTGGCCGTAGATCGTGGTCTGCTGGTCGACCATTCCCGGCGCGGTGTCATCGCTATCCAGGAAAATGGCACCGGACGCGTTAGCCGTTCCGTCGAACAGCGTGTTGAGGTATTTGGAGTTGTTGTTGGTCTGCACCACGGGATAGTTGATGTTGGTTCCCGGCACGTAAATCCAACCCACAATCTCGGGGTTCGTCTGAGCAAGCGCATCAAAGTCGATAATCGGCACGCCGCTGGCGTCCTTATCGCTTACATATTGCTTCTCGATTTTCTGATACGAATCGCTCGCCTGCTTATAGCCAATCTGGGCATTAATAAAGATAGCGGCGGCGGCGACAATCAGGCCGATACCGATGATGATGAGCAGAATGGGAATAATGGAGCGGCGCTTTTTGCGCGGCGGCTCGGTGTAATCCGACGGCGCGGCATGCGATGAAGACCGGGGCGGCTTCTTAGCGGAGCTATAAGACGAAGGACGATATGCGGCCGGCGCGTCCTGTCGACGATGCGTCGCCGGTGTCACGGGGCGCGGCGCACGCGGCTGCTGAGGAGAGGATGTCCGACCCTGCTGCGCCGCATGGGCAGCACCCGGCTTCGACGGATCGGGAATCTGAGAAGCCTTGAATCGTTTTCCCTGATAATCGGACATGGCTCTCCTTATACTGCGGTGAAACGGCGGAATGCTTAGGCGTCAGCCATCTCCTGCTTCATCTTCTCGATAACCTTGCGGTACTCGGGGTCGCAAGCACCCAGAATCTGTGTGGCATAGATGGCGGCGTTCTTGGCGCCGTTGATGGCAACGCAGGCCACGGGCACGCCCGAAGGCATCTGCACCATCGACAGCAGCGAATCCATGCCGCCCAGGTCACTCGTCTTCATAGGCACGCCGATAACCGGCAGCGGCGTAAAGGCAGCCACGACACCACCCAGGTGAGCGGCCTTGCCGGCGGCGGCGATAATCACTTTGATACCGCGATCGGCGGCAGTCGAAGCCCACTCGTGGACCTTCGCCGGCGTGCGGTGCGCGCTCGCAATGACGAGCTCATAGGGCACACCCAGCGCCTCGAGCTCGGCGGTGCAACCTTCCATAACGCCCAGATCGGACTTGGAACCCATGATGATCCCGACAACCGGCTTTTGATCTGCCATAAACAAAGACCTCCTGTTGAGAGCGGTGACGCGGCGGATCCGCGACCCTTAACTACTGAGAGTAGTATAGCTGCTCCCGTCCCTGCGGTCTGCGTGGTGCTTTGCGGGCGGGCCAGGCTTTATCTTCACTCCGGTTGCTTTGCAAAGTCGTTCAGATAAAGCCTGTCCCGCCCGCAAAGCACCCCTCGACCTACCGGGGATTGCTATGACGTACGTTGGCTGATTTGGGTTGGAATGAAAGGTTTGCGGAGGGTTGTGGACAGTTAGTTCAGATACGTATTTTTTGGCCGTGCTTCTTGGCGCTAATAGAGTGGTTTGAAGTCACTTTGAGCCCCATGACAACCTTTCTCCCCCTTATATGAGCGTCTCCACCGGTTCAGATAGTCAAATTCAGCCCAATCGGGCTCAGGTCGGCCTTTACACACCCTCTGAAAAATACGTATCTGAACCAACTGCCCAAGGGCATGTTTCGCCCCCGGCAAAAGGCCTCCTGGCGAATGAAAATTCGCCAGGAGGCCCCTTACAAAACGTGGGCTCCTTCGTTCGAATGAACGAAGGAGCCCATACTCTTTTTTAGGACAGGAGGCCGCGAGTCGGGCCACCAGCCGCCAATCAATCGCACTCGCCAAGCGAGCGGCGCAGCGTGCGCACAGCGCCAAGCAAATTGGCATCGTTGCCGTTCTGTGCTGGCTTGATGCAGGGCCTCGGTATGATGGGAAGAACGTGAGCCTGATCCATCATGCGCTCAAATGCCTCAAACAGCTCGGGACGGGCGCTGATTCCGCCGCCGACCACGATGACCTCAGGGTCGATGACCGACTGCAACCCCATCAGCATGTTGTCGAAGACCAACGCGTATGCATCCAGACCGCGACGAGCGTCCTCATCCCCCTCTTCAATCCAAGAGAAAATCCGATATCCGTCGATATCATCGGTCGGATCAATCCCCTTCGCCGCACACACCTGGTCTCGGAGCGCCCGCCAGCTGGTGACATCACCGTACACCGACCCAAAGGTCACGGGCTTGCGCACATCGTTGCTCACAAAGCACACGGTGCCGGCGAGATTGTGCGCGCCTCGCAAGATGTGACCGTCAGCAACGATGGCACCGCCGAGACCCGTACCGATCACCACCATCAACCCCAGGGAGACCCCCTTCAGCGCGCCGACGGCATATTCTCCCAGTGCCGCGCACATCGCATCGTTCTCGATGGTTACGGGAAGCCCCGCGCTCTCGCGCAAGATGCGACCGAGCGGATATCCGTCCAAACAGTGAAGGGCGCCGCCTCCCCCAACCACGCCATCGGAATCGCCTTCGGAAAAGACTCCGGGCATACTTATTCCCACACCCCTCACCCGGGCGCGATGGGGCTCGATCACCGAGCGGAACGTTTCGATAACCTGGTCGGCGGGCGAGGTGCATGTTGGGATACTTCCGTGCTCCTCAATGTGGTAGTCGGCGTTCACCACCGCCCATTTCACCTGAGTGCCGCCCGCATCTATACCGAAATAGCAGTCCATAATCTTATCCCCTGTCCCATAGGGTTAGTCCAGGTCCTCGCCGTTGCTCTCGATGACCTTCTTGTACCAATAGAAGCTGTCCTTGCGGCTGCGCGCGAGCGTGCCCTTGCCCTCGTCGTCGCGGTCGACGTAGACGAAGCCGTAGCGCTTGCGCATCTCGCCCGTGCCGGCGCTGACCAGGTCGATGCAGCCCCACATGGTGTAGCCCATGAGGTCCACGCCGTCGAGTTCCACGGCATCCTCCATGCTCTGGATGTTCTTGCGCAGGTAGTCGATGCGGTAGCCGTCATGGATGGAGCCGTCGGCCTTCACCTCGTCGCTCCAGCCGATACCGTTCTCCACGATCCAAAGCGGCTTGTGATAGCGGTCGTAGAGCTCGTTCAAGGCGATGCGCAGGCAGTACGGATCGGTCGCCCAGCCCCAGGCGTTGGTCTCGAGGTAGGGGTTTTTCACCATGCCGAAAGCGAGATTGCCGGACGCGACCTCGAGCTCCTTCTGGCGCAACGATACCGTCGAGCCTCCGTAGCACGAGAACGACAGGAAATCTGCCGGATAGGTTGCGAGAAGCTCAAGGTCGTTCTCGCCCATTTCCAGCTTGATGCCCTCGCGCTCCATCTCCCTCAAGCGATAGGCGGGATAGTGGCCGCCCACCTGCACGTCGGCATACCACAGCGCGTCACGCTCGCGTTCCATGGCGAGCAGATGATCGGCGGGGTCGGCGGAATAGGAGTAGATGGGGTTGTACGCGAGCATCTGACCCACCATGATCTTAGGGGAGATTTGGTGCGCCGACCGAACCGTAAGGGCAGACGCCACGAACTGGTTGTGCGCCGCCTGGGCCTTCGCATGGGGGCTCCCATCCGTAAGCCCGCCCGCCATGAAGCTCCCCATGCTCATCATGTTGATCTCGTTGAAGGTGAGCCAGTACTTCACCTTGCCCTGATAGTGCTTCATGACGCAGGTGGCGTAGCGCACGAACAGGTCGATGAGCTCGCGGCTCTTCCAACCGCCGTACTTGTTCACGAGCGCGAGCGGGGTCTCGTAGTGCGAGAGCGTCACGAGCGGTTCGATGCCGTACTTAGCGCACTCGTCAAACACGGCGTCGTAGAACGCTAGACCCTCGGTGTTGGGCTCAGCCTCCTCGCCCGTGGGGAAGATGCGCGCCCAGTTCATGGACAGGCGGAAGCACTTGAAGCCCATCTCGCCCATGAGGGCGATGTCCTCGGCGTAGTGGTGGTAGAAGTCGGTGGCCGTGTGGCTGGGATAGTAGTAGCCATCAACCACCGCCACCTCCATCCCTTCAGGAAGTCCCTCCTCGCAAACCGCATACACGGGAAGCGCGCCGGTTTCCCCTGTCGCGGTATTACGCCACGTTATCTGCCGTGACACCGTATGGCTACCGCTGGTCATGGCGTCCGAGGTGTTCGGTCCTTTGCCGCCCTCTTCCCAGCCGCCCTCATACTGGTTGGCGGCGGTGGCGCCACCCCACAGGAAACCTTCCGGAAATGCCATTGGGTACCTCCTCGATCGTGAAAACATCTTCATGAAACGGGAAGACGGGCTGCATGGCAGTCCCGGCTTCCCGTCAGATAATCAGTTAGGCGCTTGCACCCATGCGTTGATAGACCGTGATGAAGCGCTCGGCAAGGATACGGAAGCCCTCAGCGCTCATGAGCTGATCCTCCGCATGCAGCAAGATGATGCGAAACGGCAGCTCCTCGCCGCTGGCCTCTTGCTGAAGCAGTTTCATGTGAGCGTCGTGGCCTGCGTTGAACACCACGTTGCCCTCGTCGATAAGTTTCCGGGCGGCCTCAAAATCACCATTCTCGGCACAGGTTATCGCTTCGAGGTAGCAGCTGCGCGCGCTCCCCACCTGAGCGACGATAGAGAAGCACGTCATTTCAAACTGATCGATCGCTTCTTGTTTGATCTCTGACATGGCTATGCCCCCAGCAACTTTCGAGCCTGTTTGAGCACGGCCTCGCCGTTCATTGTCCCATACGCTGTCATATCAATCGGCTCCACCGGACAGTTCACTTGATTCTTCACCTTGTTGAGTTCAAAGCGAACCTGCGGTCCCAGCAGGATAACGTCGCTATCCGCATATTCCGCCGCTTGGTTGACAGGGTGCGCCTCGATGGTGCACACGAAACCGTCTTTTTCAGCCGCCTGTTGCATGCGCTGTACCAGCATGCTCGTCGAAGCGCCCGCGGCGCACATAAGTACGATATGTTTCATCCTACGCTCCCAACCTCATGGAAAATGATGGTGTGAATATGAAAATCCCTATGCGGCCGATTCCTCGAGAGCGGCCTGCTCCTCTCGCAACGCCTGGCGATCAGCCATAAGGGTGAAGGGGGTATACATGAACACCGACACCGCCAAAACCGCAACCGAGATCACCAGGCACCCGATGCCGCCCTGCATGAATGCGATGACCGGCTGGGGAAGCACCCAGGGAAGCTGAATCGTGGGATTGAACGCAGCCCCAAGACCGAGGGCGTAAAGCGCCTGGACCACGATGGCGCAGACCGGGATGTTCAGCACGAACGGGATGAAGTACGTGGGATTCAGCACGACCGGCAGACCGAACATGAGCGGCTCGGAGATATTGAAAAGCGACGGAACAAGCGCGATGCCGCGAATCGCCTTGAAGCGCTCGGACTTGGTGAAGAGCAGCGAGATGCTGATGCCCAGGGCGTTAGCCTGGCCACCGATGGCGGTGCCGAGCGCGACGACGGCCCAAGCGCCATAGGGCAGTGCCTCGCCCGCGATGATGGCCTCGGTGTTAGCAGCGCTGCAAGCCATGATTACCGGAGCGTAGAAGTTGAGCATCACGTTGGGGTGGACACCGAAGAACCAGAAGATCGACTGCAGCGAGCACACGATGATATAGGCCAAAGGAGAGGCACCGACCATCGTGACCGGCGTGCCGATCAAGGTGTTGATCATATCGAACAGGTTGCCCCACGGGGTGAAAGAAAGACCCCACTTGGCGAACCACACCGCAGTGAATAGCACGATGGCGGCAAACATCGGCGACAGCGAGTCTGCAACCATGGGCGGAACCATATCGGGGAGCTTGATTTCAAGCTTGCTCATCAAAATGGCTGTCACCTTCGGCACGATCAGGCCAAGCAGAATGGCGACGAAGATGCCGTTCGATCCCATGTACGACGTGTTGATGAAACTCGCCATGGGAATATCCTCGAACGATTGCTGCGGCATGAATGCCAAAAACACCGCGCCGCTCACGATGCCACCGGTATAACCGCTAAGGCCGCATACCTTACCCCACCTCAAACCGATGAAGAAGGAGATGTATATACCCATCATGTTCATGGTAACGGTGAGGATGGAGTTGCCGGTCGCCATGAGACCGCTCGAAACCACCCAATCGGAGAACCCCGGAATGGGGAAGTTGATGAGAATCGCGATAACCGAGACGCCAAGGGTCATGGGCAGCGTGCACATCATGCCGCCCATGAGGGCGTCGAGCATCTTGCTGTCAGCAACCTTGCTTGCCACAGGTGCGATTGTCTTATCCATTATGTTTTGGATCTTGTCGAATACCGCCATGTTTCAGCTCCAATCTTTGCAGTGAACTCTATCGATGCCCGTGTGCGGCATCTTCCCCTCTAGATAGCGCATCCACCTCTCTTCAAAATCACAACGACGTGCTTCAGGCAGTACGCCATTCAGCGTGAATTGGCGAGATTGCCCCAGCGGACGCTTACGTCAGGTCCGCGTACGTCACGAGCCCCACGTCCTGCTCTGCAAGCCATGCGGCGACATCAGGGTCGACAAGCATCGCGGCTTCCCGGATGCGGGCCTCGAGCATGGTCGAGTTATCTCGCAAGTACGCGTCGATATAACCTGGGTGAAACACCATGAGACGGCATATCCCTTCCGGTGTCGTTTCAAGCGCCTCTCGAAGCGCCGCAAAGGGATCCGCTTCATATGACGAGAAATCCTTGGGAACATAGGAAAGCACCGGCGTCGAGCGAAAGGTGACTGGCTCGCCCGGAGCACCCATCGCGAAATAGGGCAGGCCGTGACGCTCGGCAACGATCTCAAGGCCGCGGAAGAACATGGGGCTTGCGACCGCATGTCCCTCGAAGTAATCGGGCTCACGCCCGACGAGCTCAAGGAATCGCCGATACTGCGCCTCGATTTCGATAATGACCTCGTCAAGCACCACGAAGTCCTCCCCAGCCCGCGCGGCGGCGCGATATGCTGAGCTCCGCTTGAAATTGCCATCATCGTCAACGATGCTCGAGATGAGCGAGGAATCGCTGAGGGGCCTACCCGTGCAGATATTGGTGTGCTGGCCCAAGCAGAGATCCTTGATTTGCAGGCGAGCCAAACCGCTTTCTGCAAGCGGCATGTTGGTCATGACGCCCACCGAGCGAATGAGCCCCGCTTGGACCGCGGCCGCTATCCCGCAATTAACACCGTCGCTGTAACCTAAATCGTCGGCGCGCAGCAATAACCGCTTCATCCGATCCTCCTCAACCGATATCTCGTCGAGCGGCAAAGCAACGAAGCGATGCCCTGTGTAGAGCCGATGCCGTGTTCCGGCGGGGCGGCAAGCTTCGTCGTCTCTTCTTGCATTAAGTATGACGCCGGCTATATCCAAACTCGGTTACATGCTGTGCCACAAGGTTGCGAGATGGCTACGCGAGTTTCATAACGTGAAACTCCGCAGGAATACCGGCATGTTTGAGCTATAGTTTGGTCAAATGAGGCCCTCTTATTCGGGCCACTGAGCATAAAGGGGACAGCCATCATGGAATAATCCATCTCGATGGGATCGGTTGCCGAACGGTTGCTTGACTACATCGACACCGCAATGCAGCACGACACCAACTACGAGATAGCGACCACGCTGGTGAAAAACTACAGCAAGCTGAGCGAGCTCTCGATTGGAGAAATCGCCGACATGTGCTTCGTCTCGAAGGCTTCAGTGTCGCGATTCTGCCGGTTTATGGGTTTCGCTGATTTCAAGGACCTGCGCAACCAGCTTGAACATGACGTCCTCAAAACCGGGTTGTTTCCACATGCCTTTGTAGAACAGCTGTCAAACGACACGGAAGGCGCTCTGGCATCCTACCGGGAGGCGATCCTGCTCAATATCGAAACGACCATCTCGGCGGCAAACATCGCGAAACTGCCCGCCATTGTCGATGATTTGCACGACAGCGGGCATGTCGCGTTCTTCTCCCACCACTTCCTCTGGGACGTGGGCCGCTACTTCCAAAGCAGGCTCACCATCATGAACCGCCTCATCGAGCTTTACCTCGATTATTCATCGCAGCTCGCCTGCGCGCAATCGCTCACCAAATCCAGCCTCGCCATCATTTGCAGCATAGGGGGAACATACCCCATTCGTTATCCAGAAATCGTCAACGCACTCGCCGCCTCCGGCTGTCGTCTTCTCGCCATCACACAAAACACCTCAAGCGCCTACTGGAACCATGCCTCCTGCATACTGAGCTGCGGAGTGACCAACAACATCGACACGGGCAAGTTCGGTGCGCTTGCCGCCATCGACTTGATAGTCATGGAGTACCTGAGGCGTTATGGAGCCGATTCCGGTACTGGCGAGTAATCTCGTCGGACCACCGACGCTCAGCAGGGCAAGCCGTTTTCTCTAATCACGTCCTGATACCAGAAGAAGCTGTCCTTCCTGAAACGAGCGCATTGCTTCGCATCGGTTTCCGTGCGATCGACATACAGAAGGCCGTAGCGCTTAGTGAACCCCTGATGACTTGAGCATAGATCCATGAGGCTCCAAACGCAGTAGCCGAAGACGGGATAGCCTTCGCGAATGAGCTCCTCGACCTCGCCCAAATGTCGTGAAAGGTATTCGATGCGCACGGTATCATGCACCCTGTTCTCCTCGTCAAGTGACTCGGAAAGCGCCATGCCGTTCTCCGTGACGATCATCGGAAGCTGGTAGCGATCGTAGAGCTTGCGCATGCCCACGCGAAGCCCAAGGGGGTCGATGCCGTTCGACATCCACTCGGTCGGCGCGATCGCAGGGTTATCGCAGAGTTCGAAATCCCCGCCCGACCACGGAGGGAACCGGTCGAAGCGGATGGGCTCCGTGCGCTCATGCGCACAATTGCTGAAATAGTAGTTCACCCCAAGAAAATCGGGCCTCGTCGCGACCAGGATGTCGTGGTCCCCGCACTCAACAACAGGGTAGAAACCTTCGCGCTCCAGGTAATAGCGCGCATAAGGCGAGATGTCGCCGCGCACACTCAGGTCGAGCAGGTAGTTCTGCATCATCTCCTCGGCGTTCATGGCCGCAAGCACATCCGCCGAAGCGCTCGTCCGCGGGTTGACCACCTGCATGGCGACAACGGGGCCGATCTGCGCATCGGGGTCGATCTGTCGCAGGCACGCGATGGCGCGATGCTCGGCAAGAGCGACATGATAGCTCATCTGGTAGGCGTTCTTCTGCCGTTGGCGCGGATCGGTTTCGGTGTCACCCGTGTTGCTGGGCGCGGAGGTCGCAATTAGCTGTTCATTCACGGTAACCCAGCGCTTGACGCGCCCCTTGAAGTGCGTGAAGCAGATTTCGGCATAGCGCACATAGAAGTCGATCATCTTACGGCTCTTCCAGCCGCCGAAGGCCTCGACCAACGCACTCGGTCATTCGAAGTGATACAGGGTGACCAAGGGCTCGATCCCTCGCTCCAGCAGGTAGTCAATCAGCTGGTCATAAAACGCCAAGCCCTCAGGATTGGGATCCCCCGAGGCATCGGGCATGATGCGGCTCCAAGCGAAACCCATCCGGTAGACCTTGATGCCGAGCTCGGCCATGAGGTCGACATCCTCACGCCAGTGATGATAGTGGTCCGAGGCGATCTTGTTATCGGCGATGCCGGGACGCCCCGGGCCGCGATCGGTGGTTGCCGGACCTTTGCCTCCTTCATCATACCCACCCTCAACCTGAAAAGCGCTGGTGGAAGCACCCCAGAGGAAACCTTCGGGAAACCGGTGCTGAGTCATGAGTTCAACCTCTCGTCACGGATGTCACTTCTTGCAACTCCCGTTATAACGGATGTACGAACCAAAGCCTGTTACTCATTCCCGGGCAATGTTTCACGATTTGAAAACGGCCGTGCCATCATGCACCGCAAACTCTAAAGAACATGCCGTCGCGAAGGCCAAGCCTCATGCCCGCCACCGTCACGTGCCGGCGCCGCACACCGCCAAGCCGCTACTCCCCGTCGCGGAAGGTCAGGAGGTCGCGGTAGTCCGTGTCGCGCGTGCTGCCCGTCTTCGAGAACGGGTTCACCGAAGCAGGACACCTCATCCTCAAGATCTACCTCCTCGACGAAACCAAGGTCGATTTAGGAGACGCAACGTTACTACAGCGCAGGGAAAACGGCCCGCCGAATAAAATCGGATCGATCCCCCGTCTTTCGGTCGATTGCCACCACCATGGATGCCGGAAAGCGCACGGTAACTGCAACAAGCGGCTCATCAGCAACAACGCCAGGCCTGACATGGATGCGCTCAAGACGACCCGTCCAAGTCTCTTGCTCAAACTCTACGCTCTCGCGCTCGATATCTTCGTCTGTCAGGACCGATCCATCAGCTAGTTTGTACTCAGTCATTATCTAGAACCTCCCTCTCAGACAAACCATGCTTGAGAGCATTGCGGTGGACAATTGCCATGGAAGTATCCTCTCCTCCAGGCAGAGTTTGTCATACTCATTGCATGACAAACTCTGCCTTGATACGTTCCCCACCCCATGCTCATCGGCAAAGCTCAAGGCCATAAGCGAAATAAGCTTCTAACACCGAACAATTCCTACCGCTACCCATCAGACCTCTCCAGCAACATCCGTAAGTCATCGATGGGCGGCAGAGCATCGAGCAACTCTCGTGGCATATCCTTCGACGTCTTATAGGTGGCCACACCCATGGGTTTTGTGAAGTCTTGGATCACATAGTCAACAAATCCCTTGTCCATGCCTTTGCAAAGCACAAGGCCTATGGAGGGATTCTCGTGCTCGCGACGCTCAAAGTCGTCCAGGATGCGTAGATAGCCAGAGAGCTGGCCGAGATAGGCCGGCTTGAAGGGGCCGCTCTTGAGCTCGACTGCAACTAAACAGTTGAGGTCGCGGTTGAAGAACAGGAGGTCGATATACTGATCGATGCCAAAGGCGTCGAGATGGTACTGGTTTCCCACAAACGCGAAGGCTCGATCGAACGTCATGATGAACTGCTTGATATTCTGCACGATGCCTTGCTCTAACACGCGCTCGTCGACATCCTCCGCATCGCGCACCCCGAGTTCCTCAACATTGATAAAGTCGAGCAGATACTCGTCCTTGAACGTGGCGATAGCGCGCAGCGCCTGCTGACCCTTTGGCAGCGTTGAGAGGAAGTTGTTGGAGACCTCTCCTTGATGATGAAAGTCGTCCGCCTTCAGCGAGCGTTTGAGCGCCTCCACACTTAAGTGCTCAAATGCGCACTTGTGAATGTAGAAGAGCCGCTCGTCAAGGGTCTTAGCACCTGCAAGGATATACCGATGATGGGTAAACCCAATCGCTAAAAAATCATCGAGAGAACATGTGTTTGAATTCGGCACTTGCAAGTGACGAATTTGCAGAAGGCCACCGTCTGAAGATTCGTCACTCACGAGTGACGAATCGAGAAACGCCTGTTCATCGCCCGGAGCAGACCAAGCTTCAAAGAAGATTCGCATATATTTGAGACTTGTTGTGGAGAAGCCCCTGAGTCCTGGCAGCTCCTTCCGCAATTGTTCGCTGATGGTTTTGAGCGCGTTGGTTCCCCACGTGCCATTGCGCGTGTTGGCGGAGACGTAGCCTCCCACGGCGAAATAGAGCTGCAGCTGCTGAGCGTTGGCGCTCTTCGCCGCAGCATACTGCGCACGCAATATCGCCGTCTTGATGGTCTGAACTTCCTCACGATAGCCCGTAATCTCTGACATCATGGCGTCCTCCTCTTCTTACGAACTTGTGTTCCATGACGCGTTCTATGCTATCAACGCGTGCGGACACAAAATTGCGCGTACCATAGAGGCGTTTTCTGCTTCGCCTCGTTTGGGAGATGTATGTCCAAACCCTCATCCGCACTCGACGCCAGCTCTTGCGATGTTTACGCCGACTCCGCGCGCCACCCTCTCACGCGCACATGGTGCGTAGCTGCGCTCGCCCTCATCTGCTGCGCGCTCTGGGGCAGTGCGATCCCCTGCATCAAGATCGGCTACGAGCTTCTCGGCATCCAAAACGGCGACGTACCATCGGAGTTTCTCTTCGCTGGCGTGCGCTTTATGCTTGCCGGCGCTATCGCACTTGCCGCTGCAGTCATAACAAGACGTCGCTTGCCTCGCGTCTCACGCACGGGATGGCCACTCGTTATCAGACTCTCGCTTGCCCAAACTATCGTGCAGTACGCCTTCTTTTATATCGGCGTTTCAAACGCTTCGGGTGTGCGCGGCTCAATCGTCAACGCTATGAACACGTTTCTCTGCGTGTTGATGGCAGCGCTCGTGTTCCGGCAAGAACGGCTCACTGCGCGCAAAGTCCTCGGCTGCGCTATAGGTTTTGCCGGAGTCGTTATCGTCAACCTCACCGGTGGCGATAGCGGCGGCGCCGTCACGCTCACAGGCGAGGGCTTCATCCTTATTGCCGCTGTCTCCTACGCTGTCTCGTCTGCCCTCATCCACACCTACTCCCAGCGCGAGGACCCCGTGGCGCTCAGCGGCTACCAGTTTATCAGCCCTAGTCATCGCTCAAAGCCCCTTCGGCAGCACACGGTGCTACCGAGTCACCGCAGGCCGGGGCGGGAGGCGGTCCTTTCTCTCGGAAAACTTCGCGAAGCCCAGTTTCCGAGAGAAAGTGTCCGGCTGACGCCCCGGCCGACCAGGTCACACTACACCGTGTGCTGCGGCAGGTCCTGCAGGGCGATGACGTCCATGCCCATGTCGTTGGCGCTGCCGTGACCCTGCTGGTCCTCGCGCACCGCCTCGATGGCACTCACGTACGTGTTGGCGGCAGACATCGCGGTCACGCAGGTCACACCGCGTCGCACGGCCTCGGTACGCAGTAGGTAGCCGTCGCCGCGCGAACCCGGACCGTACGGCGTGTTGATGATCACCGCGATCTTGCCATCGGCGATGAGGTCGCCGATGTTGGGGCGCTCGCCGTCGTGCGGGCCGCTAATCTTCTCCACGATCTCGCACGTCACGTTGCCTCCACGCAGCACGCGCGCCGTACCCTCGGTGGAGCAGATGTCAAAGCCCAGGTAACGCAGGATACGCGCGACCGAAAGGATGTGACGCTTGTCGCGGTCGCACACGCTGATGAACACCTTACCGCTGCTGGGATCGGGCAGCTTGTAGTCGATCGCCAGCTGCGTCTTGGCGTATGCCTCGGGATAGCTCTTGGCGATACCCATGACCTCGCCCGTCGACTTCATCTCGGGCCCCAGGATAACGTCGGCGCCCGGGAAACGGCCCCAGGGCATAACGGCTTCCTTCATGCAGAACCAGTCCAGCTGACGTTCGTCGCTCGGCAGGCCCAAGCTCGCGATGGAATCGCCTGCCATGATGCGCGCCGCGCACTTGGCCAGCGGCACACCGGTGGCCTTGGAGATAAACGGCACGGTACGGCTGGCGCGCGGGTTGGCCTCGATCACGTAGACTGTCTCGCCCTTGATGGCATATTGCACGTTGACCAGACCGCGGACTCCCAGCGCCATCGCGATGCGGCGCGTGGTCTCGCGGAGCTTCGCCTGCAGGCTCTCGCTAAAGCTGAACGGCGGGATGCAGGTCGCGGAGTCGCCGGAGTGAATACCGGCCTCCTCGATATGCTCCAGGATGCCTCCGATGTAGACCTCCTCGCCGTCGCACAGGGCGTCGACATCGGACTCGATCGCACCCTCCAGGAAGCGGTCCAGATACACCGGGTAGTCGGGGCTAATGCGCGCAGCCTCGGCCATGTAATCGCGCAGATGCTCGGCATCGTAGGCAATCATCATGCCGCGGCCGCCCAGCACGTAGCTCGGACGCACCAGCAGCGGGTAGCCAATGTGCGCGGCCACGGCCTCGGCCTCCTCAAATGAGGTGGCCTGACCCGCCGGCGGATACATAATACCCAGCTTGTCGAGCAGGGCGGCAAAGCGCTCGCGGTCCTCGGCAAAATCGATGGCGTCGGGCTTGGTACCCATAATGTTCACGCCGCTCTCCTCGAGCATGCGTGCCAGCTTAAGCGGGGTCTGGCCGCCGAGCGTCACCACGACGCCGTCGGGACGCTCAACGTCAATGACGTCCATGACGTCCTCGTAGGTGAGCGGCTCAAAGTACAAGCGGTCCGAGGTGTCGTAGTCAGTCGAAACGGTCTCGGGGTTGCAGTTGACCATGATGGTCTCGAAGCCGCGAGCCGCCAGCGCGTAGCTCGCGTGCACGCAGCAGTAATCGAACTCGATACCCTGGCCAATGCGGTTGGGGCCGGCGCCCAGGATCATCGCCTTGGGCTTGTCCGCCGGCGTGGTCTCGTCGGGAGCCACGCACTTCTTGGCATCCGGCCTCGTGCGGTAGATGTTCTCGTACGTCTTGTAGTGGTACTCCGTGGCGCTCGAGAACTCCGCAGCGCAGGTATCGACCGTCTTCATGCTGGGAACCACGCCCAGACCCTTGCGATAGGCGCGCACAAAGCGCTCGTCCGAGCCGGTCAGCGCGGCGATCTCGGCGTCGCTCGTGCCGTACTGCTTGAGCAGGCGCATCGCGTCGGCGTCGATATCCTCCACACGCAGGCCGCGGATGCTCTCCTGGACCTGCACCATGTCGTTGATGCGGTTGAGGTACCACGGGTCGATGCCGCAGGTGGCATGGATGCGAGCGATGTCCCAGCCACGGCGCAGGCCCTCGACCACAAAGAAGATGCGGTGCTCGGTCGGCGTGGCCACGGCTTGAGCGAGCTCGTCGTTGCTCAGCTTATCGGCACCCTCCTTGCCACCGGCGCAGATACCCTGGTGACCGTCCTCCAGCGAGCGCATGGCTTTGCCGAAGGCCTCCTCAAAGGTGCGGCCAATCGCCATAATCTCGCCCACTGCCTTCATGCGCGTGGTGAGCGTGGGGTCGGTACCCTTGAACTTCTCGAAGGCAAAGCGCGGCACCTTGACAACGCAGTAGTCAATCGTGGGCTCAAAGCAGGCAGGCGTTGCCTTGGTAATGTCGTTGACGATCTCGTCGAGCGTATAGCCCACGGCCAGGCGAGCGGCGGCCTTGGCGATGGGGAAACCCGTGGCCTTGGAGGCCAGCGCGGACGAGCGGCTCACGCGCGGGTTCATCTCGATGACAATCAGGCGGCCGGTGTTGGGGTTCACGGCAAACTGCACGTTGGAGCCACCGGTCTCGACGCCGATCTTCTCCAGAATGGCGAGCGAGGCGACACGCATGCGCTGATACTCCAGGTCGGAGAGGGTCTGCGCCGGCGCCACGGTGATGGAGTCGCCGGTATGCACGCCCATGGGGTCGAGGTTCTCGATGGAGCACACGATGATGCCGTTGCCGGCGTGGTCACGCATGACCTCCATCTCATACTCTTTCCAGCCCTCGATGGACTCCTCGACCAGCACCTCGTGGGCAGGCGAGAGCTCGAGGCCCTGGCTCACGATGGAGACGAGCTCCTCATGAGTATGTGCGATGCCGCCGCCGGCGCCACCGAGGGTAAAGCTCGGACGCAGCACGCAGGGATAGCCCACACGCTCGGCGATGGCCTCGGCGTCGGCCACGCTGTAGGCATAGCCCGAGCGCGCGACCTCCAGGCCAATCTCGGCCATAGCCTCGTTAAAGAGCTTGCGGTCCTCGCCGCGCTCGATGGCGGCCAGGTCGCAGCCGATCATCTCGACGCCGTACTTGTCGAGCGTACCGTCTTTCGCCAGCTCGACGGCGGCGTTCAGACCGGTCTGGCCGCCCAGTGTGGGCAGCAGCGCGTCCGGGCGCTCTTTCTTGATCACGCGCTCGATAAACTCGGCGGTGATGGGCTCGACATAGGTGCGGTCGGCAAGACCCGGGTCGGTCATGATGGTCGCCGGGTTGGAGTTGACCAGGATGACCTCAAAGCCATCCTCCTTGAGCACCTTGCAGGCCTGGGCGCCAGAGTAGTCGAACTCGCAGGCCTGGCCAATGACGATGGGGCCCGAACCAATAACGAGGATACGCTTGATGTCAGTACGTTTCGGCATGTTAGTTCTCCTCGGTCTCAGTCGCGGCGGTCTCGGCGAAATTCCAGCCAGCCAGGCGGTCCTTCGCGGTGTCGATGTCCAGGTAGTTCTCCTCGCCGTCCATGAGTCGCGTAAAGGCGGTAAAGAGATAGTGGGCATCGGTGGGGCCAGGCGAGGCCTCGGGGTGATACTGGACCGAGAAGCACGGGGCGTCGAGCAGCTGGATGCCCTCGGCGGTGCCGTCGTTGAGGTTCACATGTGTTAGGCGAATGCGGCCAAAGCGCTCGTTCATCACGACCGGCGCGATTCCGCGGCGCACCCAGACGCGCAGATCTCCATCGGCCGCATGCTCGGTCTCGCCGCCGGAAAGCTCGGGGACAAGCTTGCCCAAGCTGGGGAACAGCAGGCCAAAGCCATGGTTTTGCGCGGTGATCTCCACGCGACGGCTTACCAGGTTCATGACCGGCTGGTTGCCACCGCGGTGACCGAACTTAAGCTTTTCCATCTTGGCACCGCAGGCCAGGCTGATCATCTGGTGACCAAGACAAATACCAAAGACCGTCACCTTGCCGATCAGCTGCTGCACCTGCTCGTAGGTCTCCACCACGGCGTCGGGGTCGCCGGGGCCGTTGGACAAAAAGACGCCATCGGGATTCATGTCGAGCACCTGCTGGGCAGGCGTATCCCACGGTACGACAGTAAGGTCGCAGCCGGCGCGGACGAGGCCCTCCAGAATGCCGCGCTTGACGCCGCAGTCGTAGGCGACCACTTTGTGACGGGCAGGAGCGGCAACCGCAAGTGCAAAGTCATGCGTGGCAGGCAGGTCGGCGGCCACAAACTCGTGAGGCGCGGGGCAACTTACGGTCTTCACCAGGTTCTCGCCTACCAGCGTGGGCGCTGCGGCCAGACGCTCGGCAAGCTCGTCGACGTCGAAGATCTCGGTCGAGATAATGCCCATCTTGGAACCATTGTCGCGCAGATGGCGCACCAGAGCGCGGGTGTCGACGCCCTCGATAGCGACGATGCCGTGGGCGCGCAGGTACTCCGGCACGCTGACGGCCGAGCGCCAGTTAGAAGGCGTGGCGCACATATCGCGAACGATCATGCCGCGCATAGCCGGAGCGCTCGCGGGGCGCACGTCGTCGCCGGGGAAGGCCGACTGGACGTCGGTCTCGTCGATACCGTAGTTGCCGATCTGCGGATAGGTCATGGTTACGATTTGGCCGGCATAACTCGGGTCGGTCATGACCTCAAAGTAGCCCTCGAGCGAGGTGTTGAAGCAGACTTCGCCGGTCGCGGTGCCCTCGGCGCCGCATGCACGTCCATAAAAAATGGTCCCATCCTCAAGATACAGGATGCAGGGACCGCAGGTGCCCTTGCTGGTTTTGGCCAGCATACGCTGGCAAAGCTCGCTGGGCGCGAAGGTGCGGGCGGCAGCGCCCGCGGTATGGTTGTTCGCCATAATTCTCCTTCCCGGTCTCACAGGACCGGCTTAAAGGTATGTGGTTAGGCCTCGCGGTATTGTAACCGCAAGCATGCCTCATGGCGTTAATTTCATCGAAATGTTTACGAAATGATAATTATGACTTTCTATGCATAATGATTTTTTAATCCCCGTCCCAGAAAAATCATCCCGCGTGGGCTTGTGACTCACGCGGGATGATGGCCTCTTACTTTTTCTTGCCCTGTTCCAGCAGATCGGACGGTGAGCGATCGGGCTTGCCGCCGCGGAAAATCTCGCGGCCATGCAGACGATGCTCCAGGTCACGTTCGGTCTTTTCCTCGTCAATCTTGGTCTGGCTCACCACCGGGTCCTCAATCAACGACGACACCGAGTTCACCTGTTTTTGAATGCGCTCGGCGATGGTGTCATCCATACTCACGATGCGCATCTTCCAGTCGATATTCGTGGCGTTGGATGAGCTCTTGGTCCACACGAACGTCAGGATGGCGCTCTGGTGGCCGTGGGCGGGAAACATGCCAAAGAAGGAATCGTGCTGAATGTTGCTATCCTCGTCGATATAGGCGTGCACGTTATACACCACGCGGTCGATCTTATCGTTGAGCAGCGCGTTGGTCGCAAGCGCCGCGGCCTGAATCTGCCCGTTGGACAGCAGCTCGAGCTCGTTGGCAGACGATGTGTCCAACACCGTCACCTCGACCGTGCCCGTACGCTCATCGGCTTCATCGACGGTAAAGTCGAGCGGGAACTGCGTAAAGCCGTTGCCCCACTCAAGGCCGCCCTTCAGCGCCGTCGAAACGGTATCGACCGAAACGCTCTCGGACAAGTTGGCGGTGTTCAGACGACGCATCACGCCGTAGCCGACCTGCATGCCCACGATCAACACCAAAATACCGATGACCACGGCCATCGCGGTCTTCGTAATGGTATGACTCACCTGCGAACCCGAAGGATCGTCCTCGGACAGCGGGTCGATATGTTTTGCCTGGCTCGCGCGGTCCTCGCTGCGCAGCTGCGCTAGCGCAGCTTTGTCACCGCGCTTGGCCGCAGCCTCCTTCTCACGCATGCGCTCGGTTCGCTTTTTGGCAAGCGTGGGATCCAAGACACCGGATGCATCGATTTCGGAGAATAACTCCGTCACTTCTTCCGGAGTCAAAGGGTTCTTGTCAGCCATAAACTTCCTGTCATATCAATCAGTCGAGCTCGTGCGCACGCGCACCTTCGAACTGCATTCGATAGTAACGGGCATAGGTGCCGCCACGGGCGAGAAGCTCCTCGTGCGTGCCACGCTCCACAACGCGACCATGCTCAACGGTCGCAATCTCATCGGCATGCTTAATGGTCGAAAGACGGTGGGCGATAATAATCGTGGTGCGGCCGCGCGCCAGTTCTTCGAGTGACTCCTGCACCGCCTCCTCGCTCTCGTTATCCAAAGCACTCGTCGCCTCGTCCAAGATCAAGATTTTGGGATTCTTGAGAAACACGCGCGCGATGGCAACGCGCTGCTTCTGTCCGCCCGAAAGACGGCTGCCACGCTCGCCCACCACGGTGTCGTAGCTCTGTGGAAGCGACTCGATAAAGGCATCGATGTTGGCGCGACGGGCGGCCTCGGCGATCTCTTCCGCTGTAGCGCCCGGCTTGCCGTAGGCGATGTTCTCGCCAATCGTACCGTCAAACAGATAGACATCCTGCTGCACCAGGCCGATGGCGCGGCGCAGGCTCTGCTGCGTCACATCGCGCACGTCCTGGCCGTCGATGCTAATGGATCCGGTAGCCACGTCATAAAAGCGCGGCAGCAGCGAACAGGTCGTGGACTTGCCGCCGCCCGAGGGGCCAACCAAAGCGATGGTCTGCCCGGGCTTGATGGACAGATTCATATGGTCGATAACGGGACGCTCTTCGGCATCACCCTCGCCCAGCTCAACGTCCTCGTAGTTAAAGCACACGTCGTGATACTCCACGGCGCCGGTAGTCACCTGCAGATCCGTGGCGCCCGGCTTGTCCTGGATATCCGGCGCGGTCGAGAGCACCTCGTCCATACGCTTAAAGCCGGCGATAGCCTTCTGATACGTTTCGGCCGAATTGACGAGTGTCTCGAGCGGCGTGCAGAACAGCGAAATGTAGAGCGCGAAGGTCGCCATATCGACCGCTTGCAGCTGGCCTTGTGCCACCAACCAACCGCCGAGCAGCACCACGATCACGTAGAGCACGCCCGAAAGCAGGCCATACGTCGCGGTATAGACGCCCATGGCGTGATACATGTTCTCCTTGGACGAAAGATAGCGATTGTTGGAGGCGCGGAACTTGGAGCGCTCGGCCTCTTCATTCGCAAAACTCTTGACCACTCGCATGCCCGCCAGTGAGTCCTGCAGCTGCGCATTAATGCCGCTGATCTTTTTGCGGTTGTCGCTAAAGACCTCGCGCATGCGCATGTTCTGCCAAAACATGATGACCGCGAATGCCGCCGTCACCACGGCCATGGCAAGCGCCAGCACCGGGGCGATGGTAAACAAAATCACAAACGAGCCGATAATCTCGATACCGCAGATGATGATCCACTCGGGCACGTGATGTGCCGCCTCGCAGATATCGAACAGGTCGTTGACCACGCGGCTCATCATATCGCCCGAGCTGTTGCGATCGAAGTACGCAAAGCTAAAGCGCTCATACTGGTCGAACAGGTCCTCGCGCATCTTGGACTCCATGCGCGCGCCCATCACGTGGCCCCAATAGCTCACAAAGTAGCGGCAGGCGCAGCGGATGGCATACATCAGCACCAAGCCCACCGCGATCATACCGAGCGCCTGCATAATGGCAGCCTGACCCTGAGTAAATAGCCCACCGGTCAAATTACGCAGAATAATAGGAAAAGCAAGGTCAATGGCGGCAAGCACCAGAGCACAAACAGTATCAGCAACAAAAAGCCCCATCTGGGGCTCGTAATACGAAAGAAACCTCTTAAACATAATCACCTTACGCGGTTTTACCAAACCGCGTTTCGTCTCGACGCTGCAAGTGCTCCATTTGGACAATCTGGCCTTCAATCGTCGGTCGCGTATATCCATACGCTTCCCTCCTCTTTTAGGCCACCTTGTCTCAAATGGAGCACTTTCGCTGACTTACACAAACCTGCGGGATCATCCCCGCTCGTTAAAGCTCCGCTCCGCCTAGTCGGTGCGCGATGCTATCGCAGGCCAAGGCGCCCACGACGGTCTTGGCGTCTTCGATCTTGCCATCGAGCACGGCGTCGATCAGCTCGTGCAGCGGCACCAGGTCCACGTTGACAAACTCGTCATCATCGGGGTTGGGCGCATCAAACTCGAGCTTGGTAGCCAAGTAGATGTGGATGATCTCATCGCAAAAACCGCAGGTCGTGACAATCGACGTCAAAAAGCGGATGCGACCGGCTCTAAAGCCCGTCTCCTCGTGCAGCTCACGCTTGGCGCAATCAAGCGGATCCTCGCCCGGATCGAGCTTGCCGGCGGGGATCTCGACCGTCACGCGGTCGATCGCCGTGCGGTACTGACGCACCAGCACGATCTTGCCGCTCTCGGTAAGCGCCACAACGGCCGCCGCGCCCGGATGGCGAATCACATCGCGGGCGCTGCGGTGGCCGTTGGGCAGCTCAACCTCAAGACGGTGGACATCGAGGATCTTGCCCTTCCAGGCGCACTCCTCCGAAAGAATCTTCTCGTGCAGCTCGGCATCGTGCGGGTCGTCGTCGCCCAGCACCAGTGCCGGCTCATCGACGACCTCGCCACCGGGCTCGCCCTCGGCGTGTCCGTACGTGCGACCGTCCTGCTCGACGATCTGCGCGTCCACGAGCTCTTCGTTCTTCTCGTCCATCCGTCTCATTCCTCTCGGATTTTAGGCATCCCAGGCGTCGCGGCCGCGCAGCGCACGCAGGCCAATGTCGTGACGCAGGGTCTTGCCCTCAAAATCAATCTTCTCGCAGGCCTCGTAGGCAAGGTTGCGAGCGTTCTCGAACGTGTCGCCCAGGGCGGTCACGGCAAGCACGCGGCCGCCGTTGGTCACGAGCTGGCCGTCCACCACGGCGGTGCCGGCATGGTACACGGTCACGTTCTCCATGGCCTCGGCGTCGGCGATACCGGTGATGACCTTGCCCTTCTCGTAGCTGCCGGGATAGCCCGCGCTCGTCAGGACAACAGCCACGGCCCACTCGTCACGCCAGTCGAGCTCAATCTGATCGAGTTCGCAATTGGCGCAGGCGAGCATAACCTCGACCAAGTCGTTCTTAAGGCGCGGCAGCACGACCTGCGTCTCGGGGTCGCCAAAGCGGGCGTTGAACTCCAGCACCTTGGGACCGGCAGGCGTGAGCATAAAGCCACCGTACAGGCAGCCGCGGTAGTCGATACCCTCGGCGGCGAGCTCGGCCACGGTCTGCTCCATGACCTCCACCATGGTGGCGTGCTCCTCGTCAGTCACGATGGGCACCGGGCTGTAGACGCCCATGCCGCCGGTGTTGGGACCAAGGTCGCCCTCGAGCGCGCGCTTGTGGTCCTGCGAGGTAGCCATGGGGCGCACGGTCTTGCCGTCGGTAAAGGCCAGCAGCGAGCACTCGGGACCAACGAGCATCTCCTCGATAACCACGGTGCTGCCGGCATCGCCAAAGGTGCCGCCAAAGCACTCGCGCACGGCCTCCTCGGCCTGCTCAAGTTCGGTCGCCACGATAACGCCCTTGCCCGCGGCAAGGCCGTCGGCCTTGACGACCAGCGGGGCGCCCTGCTCGCGCACGTAGGCGAGAGCCGAAGCCTCGTCGGTAAACGAGCCGTAGGCTGCCGTCGGAATGCCCGCACGTTCCATGAGCTGCTTGGAGAACAGCTTGGAGCCCTCCATCTGGGCGCCCTCGGCACCCGGGCCAAAGCAGGGAATACCCGCCGCGCGCACGGCGTCGGCCACGCCCGCCACGAGCGGAGCCTCGGGGCCAATTACCACGAGTCCGCATCCGCGGCTCTGCGCAAACGCCGCCACGGCCGCAGGATCGCAGTCGTCGAGAACAACGTTCTCGCCGCAGCTCGCGGTGCCGCCGTTACCCGGCGCAATGTAGAGCTTGCCGGCGCGCGGTGATGCTGCGAGCTTAGCTGCCAAAGCATGCTCACGGCCGCCGCTGCCCAACAACAGGATGTCGATGGTTTGAGTGTCCGCCTTCAAGGGTGCCTCCTCTATGGATGAACGGCCCGCTCCGCGCGAGCCCTTTGCAAGCAAATATACCCCTCGGCCGCCCGTCCGGGCTGCAAAGGGGTATATCGCAATAACCAAATAGTCCCGATTACTTCCAGAATCGGTTGATGATCTGCTCGCGACCAGCGCCGACGCCAATGAACGTCACGCGGGTGTGTGCCAGATCCTCGATAAACGCCACGTAGTCCTGAGCCTCTTGCGGCAGCTCGTCAAAGCTGCGGCAGCCGGTGATATCGCACTTCCAGCCAGGAAGCTCCTCGTAGATGGGCTTGGCATGCTCAAAGCGCACCTGGTGCTCGGGCACGCTGGTGTAACGCTCGCCATCGACGTCATAGGCAACGCACACCTTAATGGTGTCGAAGGCCGAAAGCACGTCGAGCTTGGTCATGGCGATATCGGTGAGGCCGTTGACGCGCGAGGCATAGTTGGCGATAGGGCCGTCGAACCAGCCGCAACGACGACGGCGACCGGTGGTCACGCCGTACTCATAGCCCTCCTCGGTCAGCGTGTGGCCAGCCTCGGACTCATAGGAAAGCTCGGTGGGCATGGGGCCCGAACCGACGCGGGTGATATAAGCCTTCATGACGCCCAGCACGCGATCGACGTTCTTCATGCCGACGCCGGAGCCGGTGATGGCGCCGCCGGCGGTGCAGTTGGAAGACGTCACGTACGGATAGGTGCCGTGGTCGATGTCGAGCAGCGTCGCCTGGGCGCCCTCAAACAGCAGGTCCTTGCCCTCATCGATCATGTTGTTGAGCAGCAGGCTCGTCTCGGTGATGTAGGGACGCAGGCGCTCGGCCATCGGCAGGTACTCGTCGCAAATCTGATCCACTGTGTAGGTGGGCAGGTTGTAGATGAGCTCGAGCTCGGGGTTCACGCGGGCGAGAGCGGTCTCCAGCTTGTCGCGGAACAGTGCCTCGTCCAGCATGTCCTGCATGCGCAGGCCGATGCGGGCCATCTTGTCCTGATAGCACGGACCGATGCCGCGCTTGGTGGTACCGATGTTCTTCTTGCCGAGCTTCTGCTCAAAGGCGCCATCCAGATCGATGTGGTACGGCATGATGACATGCGCGTTGCCACTAATCTTGAGGTTCTTGGTGGTGATGCCGTCGGCCTCGAACATGTCGATCTCCTCAAGGACAACCTTGGGGTTGACGACGCAGCCGTTACCGATCACCGACACGTGGTCAGAATACATGATGCCGGAGGGCACCTGGTGCAGGCCGTACTTCTTGCCGTTGACGACGATGGTGTGACCGGCGTTGTTGCCGCCCGAGTAGCGCACGACGGCATCGAAGTCGCCGGCGACCAGGTCGCAAATCTTACCCTTGCCCTCATCGCCCCACTGGGCACCGACCAAAACGGTTGACGGCATGTTTACTCCTTACATTCATGGACTGTCTACGCGCCACGCCGGCACGCAGAAGCACAAAACATTCCCAGTATACCCGTGCAACGGGCGCCTGTCCTACTCCTCGGCATGTGCCCCATCAAGCTCATAGAACTTGGTGGATGCCGGCAGGAACATCAGGTCGACGTCGCCGATCGGGCCCGAACGGTTCTTGGCCACGACGATACGCGTAACGCCCTCGTCGGGTCGATCGTCGCGCGAGGCCTCGGCCTCGTCGGCGGAGCGGTCCAAGAACATAACGATATCGGCGTCCTGCTCGATGGAGCCCGATTCACGAAGGTCGGAAAGTTGCGGGCGCTTGCCGGTACGGGATTCGACCTGACGCGAGAGCTGCGACAGCGCGATGAGCGGGATCTTGAGCTCCTTGGCCATGATCTTCAGGCCACGCGACATCTCCGAAACCTCGACGGTACGGCTCTCGGAGCGGCGTCCCGGCGGAGGACTCACCAGCTGCAGGTAGTCCAGGATGATGATTGCCTTCTCCTTGTTATGGAGCATGCGGCGGCTCTTGGCGCGAATCTCGGTCACTGTGGTGCCGGGCGTATCGTCAATCAGAATATCGAGCTTGGACAAGGTCTGCGTGGCCTCGTTGATATTGGCCCACTGCTCGGGGCTAATGCGGCCCATGCGGAAGTCACTGATCGAGATCATGGCGTAGGCGCAAATCAGGCGCTGGGCAATTTCCTTGCCCGACATCTCCAGCGAGAAGAAGCCGACGGTATAACCAGCAGCGGCAGCGTTAAGTGCCAGGTTCAGAGCGAACGACGTCTTACCTACAGCAGGACGGGCGCCGATGATGATGAGCTGGCCCTCGCGGAAGCCCATGAGCATGCGGTCGAGCGACGGAAAGCCAGTGGGCACGCCCGCGGCCTGGCCACCGGCCTGGCACACTTCCTCGGCCTCGTTATAGGCCTCGACCATAAACTCGGTCAGCGTCTTGTAGCTCGACTTGACCTCGCGCGCCGTAACCTTGAGTAGCTTGCTCTCGGCCAGCTCGACAACCTCTTTGGTGTCGGTGGGGGCGTTATATGCCAGCGCGTTGATCTCGTTGGTGGCACCGATCAGCTCACGCAGCATCGAATCACGGCGAACGATGGCGGCATGGTGCTGCCAGTTGACGAGCGACAGGGTCTGACCCATCAACTCCAAAATGTACGCTTCGCCGCCCACGGCATCGAGCTTGTTGATGCTTCGTAGGTAATCGATCAGCGAGATGGAGTCGATGGGAATGCGGCTGTTGTACATATCGACCATCGCGGTATAGATGGTCTTATGAATGGGCCGGTAGAAGTCATCGGGCTGCAGCTCGACCTGGGCTTCTTCGACCACCTCGGGCGATAGCAGCATAGCGGCCAGTACATTGGCCTCTGCATCTTGGTTTTGGGGAAGACCCAACTTTGAGCCGCGGTCCTCAACCGTCAGCCCGGTCTCCCTATCGTCATATGCCATGAGCATCCTCATTCATATCGCTTGCGAGCATCCATAGTATCAGCCACGATCCCAAAACGCGCCGCGAGCCGCCAATCATCACCGAACCAAACGGATGAACGGTCCTGTATATAAGACTTCGACGCAACGTTCACCATGACACTCACTCAGCGCAAAAAACAAAAGGGCACCCTGGTTTCCCAGAGCGCCCTTCTTAGAACAAGATTGTTGCGTTGCAGCAAATGCTACTCGGCAGCAGCCTCAGTCTCGACCTCGGCGGTCTCGGCCTCGGCGACCTCAGCGGCCTCCTCGACCTCAGCCTCGGCAGCGAGCTCCTCGGCAGTAACGCCGACGAGAACGACAACCTCGGCCTTGATCTCGCGGTACAGCGAGATGGCAACGGTGTGGGCACCGGCAACCTTGATGGGCTTACCGAGCTCGACGCGCTTGCGGTCGATGTCCATACCGAGCTGAGCCTTGATGGCGTCAGCGATCATAGCGGCGGTAACGGAGCCAAAGAGGATGCCCTCGTCGCCGACCTTGACGTCAACGGTGACCGTCTTGCCCTCGAAGGCAGCCTTGGTCTCGTTGGCGGTAGCCAGACGGACGGCCTCGCGCTTGGCGATGTTGTTGCGACGCTCGTCAAGCTGCTTGAGGTTGCCCTTGGTGGCGGCAACAGCGAGCTTCTTGGGGAACAGGAAGTTCTCAGCGTAACCCTGAGCGACCTCTACGACGTCACCCTCGCCGCCCTTGCCCTTGATCTCATCGAGAAGAATAACCTTCATGATGCGTCTCCCTTCTTAGCCGCGGTCGCGGTTGCCACGAGAGGAAACCACGGGGACGGTGTACGGCAGGAGAGCCATCTCGCGGGCGCGCTTGATGGCGTTGGCGATGTCATGCTGATGCTGCGTGCAAGCGCCAGTGACGCGACGGGGCTTGATCTTGCCACGGTCGGTCATGTACTTACGGAGAAGCTGAGTGTCCTTATAGTCGATGAACTCAGTGTTCTCCTTGCAGAACTGGCAGTACTTACGACGCGGCTGACGTGCAGAATAATCATTAGCCATGTCAAAATACCTTTCATTTGGCAACTTCGGCGAACCAAAGTCGCCTCTCACTCAAAAATAGGTGAACAACCCTTAGAACGGGATGTCCTCATCGTAGACGTCGACCGCAGGCGGCGTAGCCACCGGCGCGGCGGGACGTGCTGCGGGCGCGGGAGCTGCGGGGGCGTAACCGCCCTGATCGTAGCCACCCTGGCCACCACGGGAGCTCATAAACTCGATCTCATCGACGATGACCTCAAGCTTGCTCCGGCGCTGGCCGTCGCGCTCCCAAGAGCTGTAGCGCAGCTTGCCCTCGATCGCGACCTTGTTTCCCTTTGCCAGGAAACGGCTCACGGCCTCGGCGCGGGTGCCGAACATGGTGCAGTCGACAAAGTTGGGATAGTCCTCCCACTCGCCAGTCTGCGCGTTGCGGCGACGATCGTTCACGGCGACGCCAAAGGACAGAACCTGGGTTCCGCCGGCGGTGGCGCGCAGCTCGGGATCGCGGGTGAGGTTACCGGTGATGTTCACTCGATTGATGCTCATAACTCACTACTTCCTCTTGGGGCACAAGCCCAGTCCAAAACGACAGTCTTACTCCTGGTCGTCGCGACGGACGATCATGTGGCGGACCACAGCGTCGGTGATGCGCAGGACGCGATCAAGCTCGGCGATCTGGGTAGGATCTGCGTGGAAGTTGATGAGGGTGTAGTCACCATCGGTGAGGTCGTTGATCTCGTAGGCGAGCTTGCGCTTGCCCCACTCGTCAACGGAGTCGACCTTGCCAGCGCCCTCAGCGATCGTGGTATCGATACGCTTCATAACAGCGAGACGAGTCTCGGGGTCGAGCGACGGGTCAACAAAGAACAGCAGTTCATAAGCCTTCATATTGTCACCTCCTCTGGGCAAATGTGGCTTCAGGTCGTGAAGGTGCGCCTGAAGCAGGAAAAGACTTGGTAATAATATCTTTCAACCTCCCATGCCGCAAGAATATGCAGCTACAACCTCATGACCTCCACATATGTCCATACTCGCACGACGTTTCATGCGCATTCCAACCAAATGCCGACCAAGAGCTTGACGGATTTGTGGACAAGATACGATGCCGCGGGGACAAGCTGAGCCAAGCCGCAGGTCAACGGGCACAAGGCTGTGGTCGCAAAATGCATACCAGTGGTCCACAGTACCACCCAAAGATTTTTAAATTCATTGCCAAGTCGCTTATGAATACCCCTTTTGAACAATTGAGTTGATCAACCACGCCGGTCGGAAGCCGTTTTTTGGCATCTCAAACCCCACTGCAACGCCAGGCGCGGCCAAGCGTTTTAAAAAATGCCAACTTTTCTGTTTGCACTTTGCGATTCCTCGTGTATACTGACTTTCGCATTTAACGGAGAGTTGTCCGAGTGGCCGAAGGAGCACGATTGGAAATCGTGTAGGCGTCAAAAGCGTCTCCAGGGTTCAAATCCCTGACTCTCCGCCAGTTAATTCCAAAGCAGGCCTTCGAGCCTGCTTTGTTTTTACCCCACGCGGAGGGGTGGCAGAGTGGTTGAATGCGGCGGTCTCGAAAACCGTTTGGCCTGTATAAGGTCACGAGGGTTCGAATCCCTCCTCCTCCGCCATTTAGATTGAGAAAGCTCCCGAGAATGGGAACTTTTTTGTTTTGAGTCCCTTACAAACAAATACGACGAAGGAGGAGGGATTCGAACCCGCCAGGGCGCGGAGCGTAAAGAAAACGCGCCCGTGGCGCGTTTTTAGCGCAGCGCGGGGAATAGCGACCATG